>DAHUZD010000373.1 GCA_027306745.1 Acidobacteriaceae bacterium | reverse complement strand
AGATGGCAACACGCAGCAGAATCGCGGCCATGCAGGAACCTGTAGCAGGCTCATGGTTCAGTTCCGCGCTGCTACATCTGGCGAGTGGCGGCGGCTTGGCCGCCTATGCGCTTCTGGCCAATCTGCACACCAGTTCCTGGGGACAGATCAGCAGCGGCGACGCGATTTCAGCCTCGCTGGTCTCCAGCGCGCCCTCCCTGCCGCTGCCCGTTGTGCAGAACCCGAATGACAATGTGCTGGCGACCCAAAACCCCAGCCCGGCACCACTGCTGCCAGAAAAGCAAACAGTAGCCGCGCCCATGCCAGACGCCATCCCCATCGCCGCGCCTCAGCACAAAACGAAGCCCGCGCAACAGGAACAGCGGCAAAAGCCGCCGCTGCATCCGCAGCCCACGCAGCAAAATCATCTTTATGGTGAGTCCGCGCCTTCCAGCATTCCCATGAACGCGCAAGCCGCCAGCACGCACAGCGTCGTGGTGCAGAACGGAGACTTTGGCGCGCGCTTCGGCTGGTATGTGGACGTGATCAAGCGCAAGGTCGCTCAGGACTGGTACAGCCAACTGGCCGATCCGCAGGCCTCGATGGGGCACTCCGTGATCGTCAGCTTCACCGTGCACCGCGACGGTTCGGTCAGCGATGCGCGCATTCAACAGTCGAGCGGGGTGCCTTCGCTGGACCTGTCCGCCATTCAGGCCGTTGAGCGCGTCGACTCATTTGGCCCCCTACCGGATGCCTATGCTGGCAATTCTGTATCCGTCGCGTATACTTTTACTTACGACGAGACCACTCGCCGATGAACCCAGGTAAAGCGCTGCGCAAGTGTATTGTTTGCAGTTTTTTCTCTGTCCGGTATGATTCCTAAGTGGATTCCAGTCCAGCGCACCGGCGCTGCGGCGGAATTCGGCCAGTGACTGGCAGTTGGATTGTGGGAGAAGCTATGACAGGTTGGCAACGGGCGCTGTGGCGGTTCCAGTGTCGATTTGCTTTCGTAATCAGTACGTTCCTCCTCACTGCCCTTCCCATGTGCGTTTCCGCGCAAGACTGGGTGCACACCGGCACCAACCTCGGCGCGCAAAAAATACGCCTGGCCGCGGCCGATTTTCATCTTTCCAGCTTCGATCCATCCCAAGGCTCCGGTGACAAGCAGGTCTTTGACGCTACGCTGTTTTCTGACCTGATGAATGCCGGCATCTTCGACATGGTTTCCAAGAGCATGGCTCCCACGGCTGCGCCGGCCTCGCCGCAAGAGATCGTTCTGACGCAATGGAGCCTACCCCCGGCCAACGCGGCCATGGTGGCCTTTGGCACGCTGGCCGTCTCCGGCGGACGCATCTCCGTCACTGGCTGGCTCTACGACACGCAGAACAAGCAATCCCCGCAGGTTCTGGCCCAGCAATACAATGAGGCCGATGGCCCGGACACGGCGCGCCACATCGCGCATGAGTTTGCCGACGCTATCATCACCCGCCTGGGCGGTGGAATACCCGGCATCGCTGAAAGCAAAATCTACTACGTCTCTGACCGCAGCGGCCACCGCGAAATCTGGCAGATGGACTATGACGGCGCCAACCAGAAGCAGATCACGCATCTCGGCGCAATCTCGCTCTCGCCGCGCATCTCGCCCGACGGACACCGGCTTGCCTTTGCCTCACTCGGCAAAAACGGCTGGGACATCCGCATGTACTCGATGGATCTTAACCGTCTGGTGCACTTCCCCGCGACCGGCTCCGATCTTTCTCCGGCATGGTCACCAGATGGCAACTCGCTGGCCTTTTCCTCAGCGCGCACCGGCGACCCGGAGATTTGGATCTGCGCCGCCAGCGGTTACGGAGCGCATAAAATTACCTCGTTCGAAGGCCCGGATGGTTCCCCGGTCTGGAATCCGCGCACGGGCACGCAAATTGCCTGGATCAGTGGACGCACCGGTCTGCCGCAGCTCTACATTATGGATGGCGACGGCACCAATGTGCAGCGCATGACCGACGGCGGCTATGCCACCTCTCCGTCCTGGTCGCCGAATGGACAGTTTCTTGCCTTTGCCTGGGATCGCAGTTATGGGCCTGGTGCGCCGGGGGGGCAGGATATTTACGTCATGGACATTGCCAGCAAGCGCTGGATTCAATTAACGCATGACATTGGACGCAACGATTTTCCCACATGGTCTCCGGATGGCCGCCACATCGCCTTCCAGAACTCACAGCATGGTCAGCGGCAGATCTGGACTATGCTGGCCGACGGAACTGGGCAACATGCCCTGACCTCCGACGGTAGCAACTCTATGCCGAATTGGAGTTGGAAGTAATGCCGCGCTACGCTGCTCGTGTTTTTCAAAACAGAAGTACAACCTGAAGGAGGAATTGCATGAACGCCCGTCGTAAAACCTCAGTATTCATGGCGTCCGCTATGACAGCAGCTTTGCTGTTGGCCGCTGGATGCCAGAAGAAAGTGGCTCCGCCACCGCCGCCGCCACCGCCGCCGCCACCGCCGGCTCCCACGGCCAGCCTGTCGGCCAGCCCAACCTCCATTCAGAGCGGACAAAGCGCCACACTGACATGGAGCACGGCCAACGCCTCCAGCATCTCGATTGAAGGCGTCGGCTACGTCAGCGCCAGCGGCACGCAGAGCGTCAGCCCCACGACGACGACGACCTATCACCTGATCGCCCGCGGCGATGGCGGTTCCGCCGACGCCACGGCCACGGTCACGGTCACCGCGCCGCCGCCGCCACCACCACCACCGCCGCCGCCAGCCATGACGGAAGCCATGTTCGAGCAGAACGTCAAGCCGGTCTTCTATGCTTTCGACAGCTACAAGATCAGCTCCGACGCTCAACAGACCCTGACGGACTCGGTTGCCTTCTTGCAATCGCACGCCGACCTCAAGGTGCTTGTGGCAGGCTACTGCGACGAGCGCGGCTCCGAGGAGTACAACCTGGCCCTCGGCCAGAAGCGCGCCGACGCGGCCAAGGATGACCTGGTCAAGGCTGGCATCGACGCCAGCCGTCTGCGCACCATCAGCTACGGCAAGGAGAAGCCGTTCTGCACCGAGCACAAGGAATCGTGCTGGCAGCAGAACCGCCGCGCGCAGTTCTCTCTCGACCAGTAGTCCACGCAACACAACCCACGGCAGCATGGCGCAATCCGTCATGCTGCCGTACACTTTTCAGTGAAGGTTGGGCGCTGCGAACTGGCAGCGCTGCACTCCAGACCCCATGAGGCACCGCTGTATGTTCTTCGTCTCCCGCTTTGCGCATCGTCCATCCACATCCAGTCCGCGCCGCGTCGCCATGGGCCTGGGCATGCTCTGTGCTGCCGCGCTGTTGCTGCCCGCGCAGCCAGCCCGCGCCACCAACAAGGACATCATCGAGCTGCAAACCGAAGTGCAGCAGTTGCAGTCCATGCTGCTCACCATTCAGCAATCACAGGAAGAGCACATGGGCATGTTGACCAACATGCTGCAACAGTCCAACGCCAGCGTGGCCAAAATGGCCGCGCAAGTGGACGCCATGCAGAAATCCATGCAGTCTGTGCAGGAGTCCAGCGGCGGCAAGATCGACCAGATCTCCGGCCAGATGCAATCCCTGAACGACTCCATTGATGAGTTCCGCGCACGACTGGACAAGGTGCAGAAGGCCTTGGACGCCCTGCAACAGCAGCAGCAATCCCTGCAAGCCGGACAAGCCGCCAATGCAGGCGCGCCCGCCTCGCAGGATGGCTCCAGCTCCGGCAGCGCCAATGCCGCTGCGCCGCAGGCTCCGCCGCTCGACCAGCTATACCAGTCCGCGCTCGGCGACTATAACGCCGCCAAATACAACCTGGCCAGCCAGGAGTTCGGCGACGTCATCAAGTACTATCCACAAAATGACTTGGCCGGCAACGCGCTCTTTTATCAGGCGGAGATTGCCTACCGTCAGGGCAGTTACCAGAACGCCATTGAAGGCTACAGTTCCCTGCTGCTGCAATATCCGGGCAACGCCAAGGCTCCGGCGGCCATGCTGCGCCAAGGCCAATGCCTGCTGGCGCTGGGCAAGCGTGACGCAGCCATCCACCAGTTCCACGCTCTCATCCAGCGCTATCCGAAATCCCCGGAGGCCGTCCAGGCCCACAGCAAGTTGGACGCCATTGCAGCGCATCCACCCCAGCCCAAGCCGCAGGCTGGCCACAACTTTTAACCTCTCCGTGGCCGCTGCCGGTCTACCCCTGCGGCGGCCATGCCATCCCGCCCAACTTCCCTTGGCCGGAGTGCCTTGCTGAGTACCCTCTTCCGAAATTTCTTCTGCTCTGCTATAACTTAGGCCACTCTACTCTGTTGGCTGTACCCTCATCCG
>DAHUZD010000364.1 GCA_027306745.1 Acidobacteriaceae bacterium | reverse complement strand
GAGCTGCAAGAGTGCCTGACGGAGATCACCGGCATGGACGCCATTACGCTGCAACCCGCAGCGGGCGCGCATGGCGAGTTCACCGGCATTCTGCTGATCCGCGCGCATCATGAGTCCAAAGGCGACGCGCGCAAGAAGATTTTGATTCCCGACTCCGCGCACGGCACCAACCCGGCTACGGCGGCCATTTGCGGCTATCAGGTGGAGAATCTGAAGTCGAATGCAAACGGCATGGTGGATGTGGCGCAACTGGAGCGCGCCGTTTGCAGCGATACCGCCGCGTTGATGCTGACGAATCCATCGACCATCGGTGTATTTGACAGCGAGATTCACAAGATTGCCGACATTCTGCATGACAAGGGCGCGCTGCTCTACATGGACGGCGCGAACATGAATGCGCTGGTCGGCAACACGCGCCCCGGCGATTTTGGCGTGGATGTGATGCACCTGAATCTGCACAAAACATTTTCCACGCCCCATGGTGGGGGTGGTCCTGGGTCTGGGCCGGTCGTCTGCAAGAAAATTCTGGAGCCGTTTTTACCGATTCCAGTCGTCGTGGAAAATGCCAACGGCGCGTTGCGTCTGGAATACAACCGCTCGCAAAGTGTGGGCCGCGTGCGCGCTTTTTACGGAAACTTTGGCATGTTCGTGCGCGCACTGTCCTACATCCTGGCCAACGGGCCGGACGGCCTGCGCCAGACCACGGAGGACGCAGTGTTGAATGCGAACTACGTACGCAAGCATCTGGAAGATGTCTACGATCTGCCCTACGCGACGCCCTCACTGCATGAGGTGGTCTTCAGTGATCGGCGACAGGCGAGTAACGGCGTCAAGACGGGCGACATCGCCAAGCGGCTGATTGATTACGGCTTCCATCCATACACGGTTTCCTTTCCGATGATCGTGCCCGGCGCGCTGATGATTGAGCCGACCGAGAGCGAGTCGAAGGAAGAGTTGGATTTGCTGATCGATGCGCTGCGGCAGATCGCGCGTGAGGCCGAGGAGAATCCCGCTCTGGTGTTGAACGCTCCGCACTCGACGCGCGTGGCGCGCAGGGATGAGGTAACGGCGGCGCGTAAGCCCGTGCTGCGCTGGAAGCCGGAGCCGCAGGCATGAGTTCCGTTTTTGACGAGCAGCGCGCCGCGCTGGAGCAGCATGAGTTCATGCTGGGTTTGGAGCGCGGACGCCTGGCCGTCACGCTGGACCTGCTGACGGATGCGTTTATACTGGCCGGGCAGCATGGCGTCTACTGCACATCTTCGCGCAACCCCAATGTGCCCGCGCTGGATCTGCAGGCCGTTTTGCAGAACCTGACCGGCGCCAAGGAATTGATTCAGTCTGTGATGCAGGAACTGGAGCGGAAGAAGACGGCGCAGTGATAGCGATGCTTTCTTCGTAGTACAACCGCAGATTCCACGACACGCTGCGCTTGCTCAGAATGACAAGACATGGCTGCGCATCTGGATCCATTTAATGTTGAGTCATTCTGAGCGGAGTTCGCAGACGCGAACGCAGCGAAGAATCCAGAGAATACTGGCTGCGTCGATTCAGCCTTCGCACTCTGGATTCTTCGCTTCGCTCAGAATGACTCGTCGCACATTGAAAATCATCGCACCCCAAACAGCCTGTTCTTCCAAGAGAGCCGCAGGAGAGTCAGCCTGTCCGAGCGTAGCCGTTGGAAAGAAGCTGCGGCTCACCTTTCCATGCGCATAGACACTGCGGCATCTCCACAAACCACAGTGAGAAACATTACCCCGCCGCTCGCATCCCTGCAAAGGCCGCGCGCGCAGCAACCAGCGTTGCTTCCACATCCTGCGCCGTGTGCGCAGCGCTCACAAAGGCCGCTTCAAACTGCGACGGAGGCAGCCAGACGCCCCGCTCCAGCATGGTGTGGTGAAAGGCGGCAAAGGCCTTCGCGTTGGAGCGCGCCGCACTGGCGTAGTCCACGACCGGTCCCGGCTGAAAAAATCCTGTAAACATGCTGCCCACGCGATTCGTCGTGAGCGCCACGCCCGCTTGCGCCGCGGCCTGCGCAAGGCCATCGGCAATCGCCGCCGCCGTCTGTTCCAATTGCGCATACACCTGCGCGCGATGCTCGATCAAATACCCCAACGTGGCCATGCCCGCGGCCATGGCCAGCGGATTGCCGCTGAGCGTGCCCGCCTGATACACCGGCCCCAGCGGCGCCAACATTTCGACAATCTCTCTGCGTCCGCCAAAGGCCGCGCAGGGCAGGCCGCCGCCAAGAATCTTGCCCAAGCAGGTCAAATCCGGCTGAATGCCATAGCGCTCCTGCGCTCCACCCAACGCCACGCGAAAGCCGGTCATCACCTCATCGAAGATCAACACCGCGCCCGCCTGCGCCGTCAACGTGCGCAGCGCCTGCAAGTATCCCTCCGCCGGTGCGATGCAGCCCGCATTGCCCACCACCGGCTCCACGATCACGCAGGCGATCTCGCCCTGGTGTCGCGCGAAGGCCGCCTCAACCGCCTCAACGTCGTTGAACGGCAGCGCCAGCGTGAACTGCGCCGTCTCCTCCAACACGCCTGCCGAGCCGGGGATACCAAAGGTCGCCACGCCGGAACCGGCCTTCACCAGCAGTGCATCAGCGTGGCCGTGGTAGCAGCCTTCGAACTTGATGACGAATTTTCTGCCGGTAAACGCGCGCGCCAGCCGGATGGCCGACATCGTCGCCTCCGTGCCTGAACTGACAAAGCGCATCCGCTCCATCGACGGAAAGGCCCGCTGCACCAGCGCAGCCAGTTCCGCCTCGCTGGCCGTCGATGCGCCAAAGCTCGCGCTGCGGCTGGCGGCCTGCTGCACGGCCTCGACCACCTGCGGCGCGGCGTGGCCCAAAATCATCGGCCCCCAGGAGCCAACATAGTCCACATATTGGTTGCCGTCGGCATCCCAAACGTGCGCGCCCTGCGCCCGCTCCACAAACGGCGGATGCCCACCCACAGCGCCAAAGGCCCGCACGGGCGAGTTGACCCCGCCGGGAAAAAACTGCTCCGCGCGCTGCTGCAACTGGCGCG
>DAHUZD010000360.1 GCA_027306745.1 Acidobacteriaceae bacterium | reverse complement strand
AGGCAGGCACGTGGCCTGCCTGCGCCTGTCCATCCTGATGCTGCACCAGCAAGGCCTCAATTTGCCGCAGCAGGTCGCGTGTGTTCATGGGCTTGACCAGCATCTGGTCCGCGCCTGCATTCAGCAGGTCTTCTTCAGCTTCGGGATAGGCGGTCAGCAAGGCCACCGCCGGCGGATGCGCAGATTTTTTTGCCGCGCGCAGCACTTCTAATCCTGAAGAGTCATCTTCCATGCGCAGATCAGAAATAACCATGTGAAAGGTGGAGGTGCGCAGCTTGGCCTTGGCCTCACGCACGCTGGCCGCCGTCTCCACGGCAAAGCCGTTGATCTCCAAAATAGCTTTGAGCGCCAGCAGAATGGCGACCTCATCATCGACAAGAAGAATGCGGCGCTGCATGGCGGGCATACGGGAGACCTCCTGCGGGGATGGGCAAAAAAAATTCGCTGCGTCTGCGTTGCTACACTGACGACATGGCAGGATCCCACGTGGAAAACTTTGGCTGCCGTACCAGCCAAGCCGATGGCGACGCCATGGCCAGCGCGCTGGAGCAGCAGGGACTCTGCCGGGCGCATGCACCAGGCGAGGCGGACGTGGTCATCGTGAACACCTGCACCGTGACGGCGGAGGCCGACCGCGACGCACGCGCCTACATTCGCAAGATGCACCACACCAGCCCGTCCGCACGCATTGTGGTCACTGGTTGCTATGCGCAGCGCGCGCCGCAGGAGCTGGCCGTGCAGTCCGGAGTTTTTGCCGTGGTGGGCAACAGCCATAAGTCGTTGGCTGCCACCATCGCCACGCAGGGATGGCAGCCTGTTCCTCATCCGTCCATAGCCGACGCACCGCCAGCGCAGGCCGGTTTTGTTTCGCTGGCAGAGCTGGCCGCGGGGTCGAATGTGAGCAGCCTGGTGGGAGCCAAGGGCTTGCACGCGCCGATCTTTGCGCACAGCTTCTTTGGCCATGCTGCGCCTGCCGCCACAGACAATCCCTTCTGGTCGGGCGCTGCGTTGGCCGATGCGACGTGGCATCCGCGCGCCGGGCGTACCCGCCCCAGCTTGAAGATTCAGGAGGGCTGCGGCAACCGCTGCACCTTCTGCGTGATTCCAGAGACGCGCGGGCCGAGCCGCTCCCTGCCCCATGCAGCAGTGCTGCAAGCCGTGCGCAGCTTTGCCGACGCAGGTGGCGTGGAGCTGGTGCTGACCGGCATCAACCTCGGCCGCTGGGGACGCGATCTGACGCCTAAGCGGAATTTTGCGGACTTGGTGGCTGCGATTCTGGAGGAGACTTCGCTGCCGCGGCTGCGCATCAGCTCTGTGGAGCCGATGGATTGGACGGATGCACTGGTGGCTCTTCTGGCACGCTATGGACAAGGAGAGCATCCGCGTCTGGCGCCTCACGCGCATCTGCCGCTGCAATCGGGCAGCGATGCCGTGCTGCGCCGGATGCACCGCCGCTATCGGCCCTGGCACTACGCTGCCAAGGTGGAAGCCATTCGCGCTGCGCAGCCGCTGGCCGCTCTGGGCGCAGATGTGATGGTGGGTTTTCCCGGCGAGAGCGATGCCGAGTTTCAAGAGAGTTATGACTGCATAGCCGCGCTGCCCCTTACCTATCTGCATCTGTTTCCCTTTTCTGCCCGGCCCGGTACGCCGGCCTGGGAGATGCATCGCGCGCACCCCGTGGCTGGCGGTGCGGTACGGGAGCGGATGCAGGCCTTGCGCTCGTTGATCGAGGAAAAGAACCGCGCCTTCCGCCAGTCGCTGCTGGGCCAGCCGCTGAGCGTGGTCACGCTGGAGACCAGCGCCACGCTGCGCGCGCAGGGCCTCACGGAGGCGCTCTCCGACAACTTTATTCCCGTGCGCCTTGCCGCAGATCTGCCTGCGAACCGGCTGCGGCTCGTCCTGCCCTATGCGTTGGCCGATGCAGCGCTGGAGGCCACGCTGATTCCCCAATAGGCACATTTGACGGCGTGTGCCCTGCCTGCCCCGGTCGGATTTCGTGGGCCTGCAATGGTATACTTGGCATCGACGGCAGCCACAATCGGTTTCAGCCTGCCCGTTGTTTCTGGAGGCATCCCATCGACAAGCGTTCGGCGAAATCATTCATTCGCATCAATGACCGGATTCGTGCGCGCGAAATCCGCGTGATTGACGAAAACGGCGAGCAGCTCGGCATTTTGCAGCCCTTTGAGGCGCTCAAGATCGCCCGGGAGCGCGGCCTCGATTTGGTGGAAGTTTCCCCCAATGCCGTGCCGCCGGTCTGCCGCATTCAGGATTACGGCAAGTTCCTCTACGAAAAAGAAAAGAGCGACCGCGCCGCCCGCAAAAAGCAGAAGGTCATCGTCATCAAGGAGGTCAAATTCTCCGTGACGGTGGATGAGCATGACTACCAGACCAAGAAAAACCAGGCCGTCCGCTTTTTGGGCGAGGGCGACAAGGTGAAAGCCTCGTTGCGCTTCCGCGGACGCCAGATGTCGCACCGCGAGCTGGGTTACCAGATCGTGAACCGGCTGATTCAGGACATTGGCGAGGCAGGCATCGTGGAGGCCATGCCACGCATGGAAGGCACCACACTGCACGCGATTATCGCTCCGGGCAAAAAGGCCGAAGCACCCAAAAAGCCCGCGGCTCCGAAAGCAGTCGAGACCGTCGCAGCCGCAGCGAATGCTGCTCCCGCACAGCCCGTGCTGCAAAGCGCCAGCGAATAGATCCGTTCCCGGAACGCGCAAGACAACACAGGCCGCCTGCGGGCGGCCTGTGTTGTCTTGCCAGATTGGAACCATTTGTCCACAGAATGGCCAAAATTTCCACGGAGGGCCAAAGGGGAATTCTAGCTGTTATTTTGTTGCACTGAGGTTGTAAGCTGGACTCTCGAAGAGGAATCTCAGATATGAACTTCAAGTTCATTGACCTGTTTTGCGGAATCGGAGGCATGCGGATTGCATTTGAGTCCGTTGGGGGGAAGTGTGTGTTCTCGTCAGATTGGGACAAGCATGCACGGACGACGTATACGGCTAATTTTGGAGATGAGCCGACCGGGGATATTCGTAAAACTCCAAGCTCAGCAATCCCAAAGCACGATGTGCTGGTTGCAGGATTCCCGTGTCAGCCATTTTCAATTTCCGGAGTGTCCAAGAAGAACAGTCTTGGGCGTCCGCATGGTTTTCTGGATCGCACGCAAGGAACCCTGTTTTTTGAAGTGGCCCGCATCATCCACGATAAGCGCCCAAAAGTTTTTGTCTTGGAGAACGTAAAAAACCTTATAAGTCACGATCGTGGGCGAACCATGCAGACGATTTATGACACGCTGGAAACCGAGTTGGGCTACCACGTTTATCCCCCACTTCTTTTGAACGCCCGAAGAGTTGTTCCACAAAACAGAGAGAGGGTTTTTATTGTTGGTTTTTGTACAAAGAAGATGTTTGCTCCACCAGTATTGCCGGACGTCTCTCCATCGATCGCTTCAATTTTGGATCGCAATGTCGATGAAAAATACGTATTATCGGAAAAACTCTGGAACTATTTGCAGGCATATGCGGCTAAGCATCGTGCAGCTGGCAATGGTTTTGGGTATGGCATGGTTGATCTGCCCAATGGAGTGGCCCGTACGCTTAGCGCACGGTATTACAAGGATGGTTCTGAGATACTGATTCCTCGCGGCAATGGAAAGCCGCCGCGCAGGCTTACACCACGTGAGTGTGCCAGACTCATGGGGTTTCCTGAAACATTTCAGATACCAGTTTCAGATACACAAGCGTACAGGCAATTTGGAAATTCTGTTGTAGTTCCGGTTGTACGCGCGGTCGCCGCGTCCGTGCTGGATGCCATGGAATATGACGGGCCAGTTCTACAGGATGGCTTTGGATACGCACGGCAAATGTCATTGATCGAGCAGTAGAATGTCGGATGTTTTCTCCAAACAGAAGCGCTCGGAGGTCATGGCGCGAATTCGAGGGAATGGAAACCTTTCCACAGAGATGAGGCTGCTAGAAATTTTTCGTCGGAATCACATTATTGGATGGCGAAGGAAGTATCTGGTAAAAGGCAAGCCAGACTTTGTTTTTCCCTCTGAGAAGGTGGCCGTTTTTGTGGACGGCTGTTTTTGGCACTCCTGTCCAAAGTGCTCAAGGGTTCCCACTCAAAATCACACGTTTTGGGTGCGAAAATTAAAGGCAACCATCGAACGGGACTCTGCAGTAACTCGAATGTTTGAATGTAGGGGATGGCGCGTGATTCGTATATGGGAACATGAACTGAACAATACGGAAAATAATGTGTTGAAAATAATGTGTGGTGCGCTTACGGCAGCAGACAAGAGGACAAGAGCCAAATGAAAGAAAAAGAATCTGATCTGACTGAAAAATTGAAGAGCGCCCTGCGGAAAGGCATTCCCGGCGGAGATGAGCTTGCAAGGCTTGCGTTGCATGATTACTTGGGCGTGCATCGGAATGACCCAGAATGGATTAAGGGCCAATTCAGTGACTTGGTAGAAAAAGTCCAATCTGAGCTGTACAAAAAGTATCTGACATATGAGTCTCCTGCCGGTGCGGAAGCTTTTAGAGAAGTGTTTCTTCCCATGACGGGCAAACATGGGACGGCAGAGGATTTAATTCAGATTATTGGAGATGGATTTCATGACTTGGACCGGTTGTTCTTAAGCCTTACGCAAAGCAGACGCCAGCGTGCTGGTGCAGCGTTCGAATATGTGATACGGGAAATGTTTCAAACTTTGAAGTATCCGTTCACGCCACAAGCTGTGATCAACGGAAAACCCGATTTTGTCCTGCCTTCCATCGAATACTATCAACGTAACGCAATGGACTGCATCATCTTCACCGTGAAACGTACGCTGCGTGAGCGTTGGCGGCAGATTGTTACAGAAGGTACACGGGGGCTTGGATTCTATCTTGCAACCATCGACAAATCGGTGAGTGCGAATGCACTGGAAGAAATGAAGGCATCGCGTATACACATGGTGGTATCTGGACAATTGAAATGCGATGTTCATGCATATGCCAAGGCAGACAATGTGCTTTCATTCGAAGAATTTTTTGCACATCAATTGGATCCAGCGATGAAACGATGGAAGAAACGCGGCGTCGTGCCCGTGTAGATATTCCAAGTAGAATTTTCTAAACAACAATACAGGCCGCCCGCAGGCGGCCTGTATTGTTGTTTCCATCTCACCTGTGCCTACTGCGCGCTGGCCGTGGGGTAGTAGCCCTGTTTGGAGATGACCGTCAGGCCCGGACGCAGCACCTGCACTTCAATCTGGCGGAAGCGGCTGTCGTAGACCGAGTGATGGCTGTTGTAGCCCAGCGTGTACTCGGTGCGCACCTGCTCGGCGATCTTGGCAAAGCTGCGCTCGATGCCGTTGCGCGACAACTCCGCATCCAACTGCCCGCCGGTGGCCGTGGTGTATTTGGGCAGAATGTTGTCGACGCCCACCAGCGGCAGGTGGAACTTGTCGAGGAAGCCCAGCACGGGCGTGGCCGAGTCGCCGACCAGCGTGCCATAGACCGCGATCTGGTTGGTGAGCAGGTAGTGCACGACTTCTTTATAGGATGCGGTGCTGCCGTGTTCCTTGCCATCGCTGATGACGTAGATGATGCGCCGACGTCCCTTGCCGCGCTGGGCCAGGTTGTTGGCGGCCTCAAGAATCGCATCGTTGAGCGTGTGAATCTCATGCGGAATGATCGGAATGTAGCTGCCATTGTGCATGGGCGTTACGTTGGGATCGATGGTGTGGCCATTGATCACGGGACCTTCCGACATGGGTCCATAACCGCCGGGCACCTGCATGTCGCGCCCCGGGGATTGGATGCGATCCAGGACTGCGGTCAGGCGCTGGCTCTGCGCTCCGGTGAAACCCGTGGCCTGCGTAACGTGCGAAGCGTAAGAGAAGACGGAGATTTCGTCATACGGCGTAAAGGCACCCTGCAATGCGCCTAGCGCGTTGTTCACCTTCTTCATCGTGTCTTCGGGCAGGCTCTGGTCCAGCACAAAGGCTACGGAAAGCGGAAAGGGATCGACGGTAAAAAAGGTAAGCTGCTGCGGCTGGCCGTCTTCGAAGACCTTGAAGTCGCGCCAGGTGAGGCCGGGCACCAGATTGCCTTTGGAGTCCTTGACCAGTACCGGCACCAGCACGAAGTTGACGCGCGTGCGCAGCGTGAAGGCCGCTTCTGACGAACCTTTGCCGCTGGCAGGAATCTGTGGCGGCGGCACGTTGCTGGGTTTGGGAGCTGGTGCGGCTGGCTTGTTGGGCGCGCCGGGATTGCTGTCGTTGGGTACAGGCGGTGCGCCTTGGCCAGGCGTGACGCCTTGCAGCAGGCCGGGCAAGGCCAGCGATGCCGGGGCCGTCAATGTTGGTTGCGGTGTGGGCGCGGAAGGAGCGGGCGCATTGGGCGCACTCGCCGCCGGGTTATTTTGCGCGCACAGCACACTGCTGCCCAGGAAAACTGCTACGGCCCATGTTCCTAACTTCACCGGAACCCCCTAAAAAAACAAAACCAAAATGCGCGCACGCGGCAAGAAAAGCCGTGCTGACGCAGTATGAGAATACCTTCCCTATTGTATGGGAAGTGGCGATGCCAGCGTCAGCCGGTGTGCCTAGAGATGCGTTCTTGCGATCTGGGTTGCATTCGTTACGTCTCAAAAATTCTCTTGACATTTAATACTGTGTGCGGCACAGTGTATGTCGTACACGATATGGCGCACAGTTCAAATCCCGTTGACCGTTTTGAAAATCTTCGCTTGGAGTTGCGGCGCGGTTGTCTCGTGCTGGCCGTCATGTCCGAGCTTCGCTCCGAGCAGTATGGCTACACCCTGCGCAAGGCCCTTGCCGAGCATGGCATGGCCATTGACGAAGGCACCCTGTACCCATTGTTGCGACGGCTTGAGGCGCAGGGCTTGCTGGTCAGCGAATGGCGCGAAGAGGAGAAACGCAACAAGCGTTTCTATCGCCTTTCTCACGACGGCAAGTTGATTTTGAAACAACTGCTTGCCGAATGGCAGAGCATCAACGCATCCATCGGAAAAATCTTATAAGGACGGACATAAAAATGGACACGCAAGAAATTCTGGATCGCTACCTACACGCCGTAAAATTCTGGCTACCCAAGGCGCAAAAGCAGGACATCGCAGCGGAACTCTCCGAAGACATTCACTCGCAAATCGCGGAGAAAGAGGTTGAGCTTGGCCGCAAACTGAAGGATGCAGAAGTCGGAGCCATTCTTAAGCAGCTCGGCTCCCCAGTCTTTGTGGCCAATCGTTATTTGCCGCAACGATACTTAATAGGCCCCGAATTATTTCCTATTTACTGGCTTGTCCTTCGGATCGTGGCGCTATGCTGTCTGGTGCAGTGGGTTCTGGCCTGGATCGGATTCATCACCATACACCCTGCGTACTCCAGTGCTTATGGCGTGGTGCATCAAAATTGGTTCTTCACGCTGGTGGAGTTGGGCATTGTCACCCTTGTCTTCGCGCTCCTCGATCGCTCCTCCCTCCGAACCAAAGTGCTGGAAGAATGGGATCCGCTCAAACTTCCTGCCGTGCGCGATGCTCGTCGCATCTCTCGCTCCTCCAGCCTTACCGACATGATTGCCAATGCAGTGTTTCTGGTGTGGTGGCTGCCGTTGCGGTCGCTTGATGCATTCCTATTTGCTTTCTTCCCATTTTTTGCCTTTATCCACGGACTTCCTGCCATCCCTATCACCCTCGCGCCGGTGTGGATCAATTTCTACTGGGGCTTCCTGTTGTTAGCCGTGGCGCATATCGCGCTCTCCAGCGTGAACCTTTTCCGCATGGTTTGGACGCGAACGCGCGCCACGTTGCGACTGGGGATCGACACCTCGGCTGCGGTGTTGTTTTCCTGGGGATGCAAGGCCCATATTCTGGCGGGAATCCAGGCACCCAATCTTGACCCTGCCAAGGCGATGCAGACAACCCAAGCAATCAATCTTTGGATCGCTTCTGCCTTCCCCTATTGTGTGGCTGTTGGATTGCTTGTCGTGGGGGCCGATCTGTATCGCATCTACCGCATCCACAAAATGATCGCACCGCTAGAGGGCAATATAGCCGAGTACTCCCACACACATGGTGCTGCATAGAAGCATAGAACGTACCCACGCAGCCATTTAGATTCGCAGCCATCCAGATTGAAAACTGCGATAAGGTAGAGCACATGCGTGTCTCGCTGGCGGTCTTCGGCGTCTTTCATCACTTCGAACTGGCGCACCAGTTGAGACAACGCGGCCATCTGCAAAAAATTTATTCCACCTTTCCCTGGTTCCGGCTGCGGCGCGAAGGTCTTCCCCATGAGTATGTCGAAACCTTTCCGTGGTACCACACCGGTGCGCTGGCCCTGGCGCGTCATGGGCTGTACCCCTCCCGCTGGACGGAGACTCTGGACTGGTGGCATGGGCTGGCCTTTGATGCGTGGCTCACTCGGTGCATTCCAGATACCGACGCGTTGATCGCCATTTCTGGCGCGGGCCTGGCCGCCGGAAAGCTGGTGCAATCGCGCGGCGGCAAATATATTTGCGACCGTGGTTCCTCACATGCCCGCGCGCAGGGCGAATTGCTCGAAGAAGAGTTTCTCCGCTGGAAGCTGCCGCTCCAAACCCATGATGCGCGCGATACGCAGCGCGAGGAAGAGCAGTACGCGATGGCCGACTGCATCACCGTGCCATCGCAGTTTGTGGCGCGCAGCTTTGTGCGGCAGGGTGTGCCGGCGGAAAAACTCCATGTGATTCCCTATGGCGTGCGGCTGGATCGTTTCGCACAA
Source organism: Acidobacteriaceae bacterium (assembly GCA_027306745.1). Classification (GTDB taxonomy): domain Bacteria; phylum Acidobacteriota; class Terriglobia; order Terriglobales; family Acidobacteriaceae; genus JAJZCX01. Next base: position 7,480 of record DAHUZD010000360.1, on the reverse strand, counting down.
CAGGGCCGCCCCGCTGCCAATACATTTCAGGTGCTCTTTGCCGGGCAAATCTGCCTGCGCAAAGGCGTGCCCGATCTGCTGGAGGCCTTCGCACGCCTGCGTCATCCGCGCAAGCGTCTGTGGATGGCCGGAGCCGTGCAGCCGGAGATGCGCTCCCTGCTGCCCAGGCTGCCGCAGGAGCAGGTGGAATTTCTCGGTGTGCTCTCCAGCGAAGAACTGGCACGCCGATGCAGCGCCAGCCATGTGCTGGCTTTGCCCAGCCTGGAAGAGGGACTGGCTTTGGTGCAGGCACAGGCGATGGCCTGCGGCAGCCCGGTGATCGCCACCACCCACACCGGCGCGGAAGATTTGTTCACCGATGGCAAGGAAGGTTTCCTCGTGCCCATTCGCGATCCGCATGCGCTTACCAATCGAATGCAACTGCTTGCCGACGATCCGCAGTTGCAACAACGCATGAGCGCGGCAGCCTTGGAACGCGTGCGCAGCCTGGGCGGCTGGCGTGATTACGGCGACCGCTGGGTGCAACTGCTGACTGAGTTGTGCGCGCGATGAAGATTGCCTTGGCCACCGGACGCCCTGCCCACGCGGCCATTCCCGCCAATCTGATGCACCGGCGCGGGGAGCAGGTTGCGCTTTACACCGCTGCGTATCGCGCGCGTTTCCGCGCGCTGGAACCGGGCATCCAGTTGCACTGGGTGCCACAGTGGGTGCCCATGGTTCACTTCGCCACAGGTGTGCAACTGCCCCGGCCGGTGCAGCGGGCCGATACCGTTGCCTTCGACCACATCGTCGCCGCACGGTTGCAACCCTGCGATCTGTATTGGGGTTCGGCTACGGGAGCCTTGGCCTCTGGCCGCGCAGCCCAGCGCATGGGCGCACGTTTCGTGCTCGACCGCGCCTGCCCGCATGTGGATGCGCAGCAATCCCTGCTGCGCGATGAGCACGAACGGCTTGGCCTGCGCTATACCGAAGAGCCGGATTGGTTCCGCTCGCGCCAGCTTGCCGAGTACGCCGAGGCGGATGCGATTCTTGTGCCCTCGCGCTACAGCGCGGAGAGCTTTCCGCAATCGATGCGGCAGAAGATCTTCGTCGCGCCGCTCTTTGGTCGCGTGGCAACCACGCCGCCGCCCCAGGTCTCTTGGCAGCGTGCTGACCGTCCTTTTACCTTCGGCATGGTCGGTGGCAATCCCGTGCGCAAGGGCCTTGTATATCTGCTGGAAGCTTGGGAGCAACTGCGCTTGCCCAACGCGCGCCTGTTGCTGCGCACGGATGCTTCGCTCGAAAAAATTCCTGCGCTGCGTGACGTTCTGCGCCGCGCTACCGATGTAGAACGCGTCGAGTACTGTCGCGATCTGCGCGATTTTTATGCGCGCTGCGACGCCTTCGTGCTGCCTACGGTGGATGATGGTTTCGGCATGGCGCTGCTGGAGGCCATTGCACAAGGTCTGCCCGCCATCACCACCACGCGCTGTGGCGCGGCGGAGTTATTGCGCGCGGAGGAGGAAATCCTCGTCGTACCGCCGCAAAATCCTACGGCGTTGGCTGCGGCGATGGAACGGATCTATCGCTCGGTCGAATTGCGCGAACGCCTGTGCGGCAACGCGCGGGTGGCGCTGGAAAAGATAGAAAGCAGCGGCGAGTACGCACTCTACGCGCAGGGAGTGGAGCCGATGCTGGCCTGGCTGGAGCTGCAAAATCGTTCGGCAGGCTGACCCGTTTTGCTTCGGGGCTACTGCGGCAGATGCGATTGCAGAGCCTGTGCGTCGATGTTCAGCGTCGCCTCCTGCCCTTGCGTTTGCCAAAGAATGCGCCCGTCCGCTCCCGTCAACACGGCATAGCCTGCGCGCGCGTCCGTGTCGTGCAACACCTGCTTCCAAGCCGGTTCATTCGTCACGACAATCGCAAATTGTTCCCGTTCGGCTTGCGTGCGCGCATTGCGCAGTCCGCGCTCAATCATGCCGCGAATCCATCCGGGCGCGTCTTGCAAGACAGCTACTTGATAGCAGGCTACCTGCGGGTGCGCCGCGCAAAAAGGCTGCATTTGCTTCCACGCCACGCCCGCTGCCGAGCCGGAGGAGCGGCTAAAACCCACCGCGAGCAAGGTGATTTTTCCCGGCACAGGCAACGTGAGCGCCGAGTCTGCCAACGTCGTGGCCGGCGTGGGTGGCAGAACCAGCCTCTGCGTCTGGGCCTGCGCAAGCGCAGCGAGAGCAGCTTGTGTCAGAGCGATCGTGGCTAGGATTGACAGCGCGAAAGCGCGCCAGTTTTTGGGCAGGATTCTCATCTGCATTCGCATGGGCATCTCTCCCTGGTGGGCAGATACGCAACGCGCGCAGCCACAGTTCCGGTCGGAGCCGGAGACGTGGAGATGGAATGGCGAAGCCGGAGATTTGGAACCGGGGACGGAGCTGGCTCCAGCCGCGTCCCCCAAGCGCTTAAGCCGTCTTTTTGATGACGAGGTTCTTGACGCGTGCGTTCAGGCGGCTCTTGTAGCGGGAGGCGGTGTTGTCATGTAGCACGCCCTTTTGCACGCTCTTGTCGAGGATGGAAGCGGTCTTGCGGTACTGCTCACCTGCGGCCTTGGCGTCGCCTGCGGCCAGCGCCTCGCGCATCAGGCGCAGGCTGCTGCGCATCTTGCTTCGGTTGGCGCGGTTGACGGCCGTGCGGGTTTCGGTCTGTCTGGCTCGCTTCAGCGAGGATACGTGGTTTGCCATGCAACTCTCTTTCGATATACCCAGTTTCTGTGGGCAAAAATTAAATTGTTGTGCGGGGATTCCGTTTGCGGAGACCCGGTGGCCGGGAGGGAGATTCACTCCTGCGGCAGTATCTAAGTCTACGGGAAGCCTCGCGCCGGGTCAAACGGCCCCGTGGAAGATGGGTCGAAAGCTTTCGAAGCAACGCATGGCCTTATCCAGGCTCGGAGAGTTTTTTCTTGCGACGGATGGTTCCCACTTTCCATCAGCAAATTCTCCCAGACAAGCATTATGCTCCCGGCCTTGCCGTGCGGTACTGCCTAGTTTTGGAAGCAATCGTGCCTTGATGGTTGGAGATGTGGAGTGCGTCCGCACCAGATCAATCAAGGCATGTTTTGGATTGGGGATATCTTCGGGTTTTGTTGGCATCCATTTTTCATGTATGGAGAGATATTGAGCCAGGCCTGTCCGATCTGCTAGCAACCAGGATTCAACTTCGTGAACGGCGATTCGAAACAGCAAGTTTGGATGTTTGCTTGCCCCGCCAAACCAATCCTGGACTAGCGCAGGAGCGCATGGCGCTCTATCCAAATCCGTCAGAACTACATACGCGCTGCCTTGGGCTGCTTGGTTCAAACCCCGCAAAGTGCTTTTGAGGTAGCCATTTCCCTTGAGGCCGAGTGTCACACCAATAGCATATTTCTGGTTGACCTTCAGAAGGCGATTCAAAACATGTCCACTCAGTGCATCTTCGACAGCGAGCGTGATTGGAATCGGATTCATCAAAACAGGGCTAATTGTTTGAGATCAGGCGGGGCGGTGCGCGGAAGTGCAGCGTCTGCGATACTCAGACCCGCCTCTAACTCCGATCGTACTCCCGGAATGTTTGATGACTGAGACACTTTTGTTCCTCTAGGGTTGGTGGAAAGTAAAAGGACTTCTTCCCCGCCAATACCTCGATCTGAAAGCAGTTCTGCACTGTGCGTACTGACAAAAATTTGACGTTTTCTCTTGCGCTGGATAGCTGCAAACAGGCCGGGGAGTTTTTTGACAATCTCTGAATGCAGGGATAATTCCGGCTCCTCAAGTAACAATGGATTCTCCCCGTCCAAAAGCGACCAAAAGAGGCCAATCAAGCGCAATGTTCCATCGGAAAACTGGTCTTCTCGTTGCAGGCCAGCCTGCGGCCTCCAGTGCTCATACTGAACCTGCAGGTGTGGAACCCCAGCTTCATCCTTAATGTCTTGGAGGTCCTTGAGCTGTGGGACGGCCGCCTTTAGGGCCTCTCCTATTTTGCGTAAACGCGATTTACGTGTCTTTTCCGGTGTCTTTGCAATGGACTCTAGGAAGTTGCGCCCAAACGGATCGTCTGAGGCTGCAGGACCTTGGAAGGATTCTGGGTGACGCAAAAGTTGAGGAATCAGATGCACATAGCGAATGGTTTTCAAAAAATCTGCAATCTCTCGAAATTCCCCGTTAGCACTGATTTGTTCCAAATGCGTTTGCGATAGAAGGAGTTCATCCTTCTCGCTCTTTCGGTTCAATATCTGGGTGTCGCCCTTAAATACCCGTTCGAATTTCAGAATTGGCAGGCGATCTCCACGAACTTGTTGAGTGATGCCAATTTCGTATTTCCAAGTTGTTTGGCTTGTGCCTTGTCTGTCGAGCAACTCAATCCCTAGTTCTACAACAGGATCTCTGCGTGCAGTCAGATTGCGAATCTTAGAGATCCCGCCACGGTCTTTAATAGCGCTTTGCAATCCGCCGCCGGGCTGTTTTGCAATGTCTCGCAGGAATCGAATCGCATCCAAAAGATTGGATTTTCCAGAGGCATTTGGGCCAAGGATGAAGACACGATCTCCCAACGGAACATCCACATTAGAAAAATTGCGCCAATTTTTGAGAATGAGCCTAGAGATGATCATTCTTGCCTCGATATTCTGGTTCCACAGTTAAGGAATCGCCCTTGCTGCGGAAAATGCGATGGGCATCCGCCGTAATTGCACCATTGTAGATGATGCACTGTAAGTAATTAGCCCTGCGTGCGGCTACTTTATCTGCGCGTTGCGTTTGCGCATGCGCTCCAGTACTACCGGCGGCACCAGACCCTCCACCGAGCCGCCCAGGTGGAAGACCTGCTGGATCAGCCGGGAGCTGACGTAGGAGTATTTCTCTGCCGGCATCATGAAAACCGTTTCCAGCTCCGGGGCCAGGCGGCGGTTCATCAGGGCCATTTGAAATTCATATTCGTAGTCGCTGATGGCGCGGATGCCGCGCAGCACGGCCTGTGCGCGTTGCAGGCGGGCAAACTCAACCAGCAGCCCGTCAAAGGTTTCGACCGAGACGTTGCCAAATTCGCGCGTGGTTTCGCGCAGCATCTCCACGCGCTCCTCGGTACGGAAGAGCGGCTGCGCCTTATCGGCATTGTGCAGCACGGCGACCACCAGATGGTCAAAGATGCGGGAGCCGCGGGCGATCAGGTCTAGATGGCCGTTGGTCGGCGGGTCAAAACTGCCTGGGTAGATGGCGCGTACTGTGTTCATGGGCACATCGGATTGTATGGGCTGCGGCGGCAGGTTGCAATCGGCAAGTGCGCTGGATGGATGTTTTTACAGCGAAGCAGCAGAAGCCCCCACCCTGTCCCCATGTGGCGGGAATAGAGAGGGGGCTTCTCGGCTGCTCGCATCTATTTCTTGCCGGCTTTGACCACTTCTTGTGCGGCTGCAGCACCGTTGGCGGGCACGGGCGGAATCTCCACCACATCGCCCTTATTGGCGATGCCCAGCTTCTTGCGCAACTGCGCCTCAACGCGGGCGAAGGTCTCCTTGTTGTCCTTGAAGTGCTGGCGTACGTTCTCGCGGCCCTGGCCAATGCGTTCGCCACTGTAGCTGTACCATGCGCCCGATTTCTCCACGATATTGTGCAGCACGGCGAGGTCGAGCACATCGCCTTCGCGCGAGATGCCTTCACCGTAGAGAATGTCAAACTCCGCCTCGCGGAAGGGTGCGGCGACCTTGTTCTTGACGATCTTGACCTTGGTGCGGGAGCCGACGACAACCTCGCCCTCTTTGACTGCGCCGATGCGGCGAATATCCACGCGCACCGAAGAGTAGAACTTGAGCGCGCGTCCGCCGGTGGTCGTCTCCGGGTTGCCGAACATCACGCCAATCTTTTCGCGGATCTGGTTAATGAAGATGAGGCAGGTGCGCGACTTGGAAACGGTTCCGGTCAGCTTGCGCAGCGCCTGCGACATCAGGCGCGCCTGCAGGCCCACGTGGGAGTCGCCCATTTCGCCGTCGAGTTCGGCCTTGGGCACCAATGCGGCTACGGAGTCCACCACCAGCACGTCAATCGCACCCGAGCGCACCAGCGCCTCGGTAATCTCCAAGGCCTGTTCGCCGTAGTCGGGCTGGGAGATCAGCAGATTGTCCACATCCACGCCCAGCTTGCGCGCGTAGACCGGGTCCAGCGCATGTTCGGCATCAACGAAGGCTGCCAGACCGCCGGCCTTTTGCGCCTCGGCGATCACTTGCAACGTCAGCGTGGTTTTGCCCGAGGACTCAGGCCCAAAGATTTCAATGACGCGTCCGCGAGGCACGCCGCCGACGCCGAGGGCGGCGTCAAAGGAGATGGAGCCGGTCGAGATGACCGAAATGGGAACGATGGCCTCTTTGCTGCCCAGGCGCATGATCGATCCCTTGCCAAACTGCTTTTCAATCTGGGCCAGCGCCAGTTCCACTGCGCGAGTACGTTCTTTATCGTCAGCCATATTCGACTCCATTCCACCTGGTTCCAGCGCGCCGGAGCAGGCGAGGGGTGGGGGATGGGACAGCACAACCGCCCGGCCAAAGCCAGTTGCCCGGCGGAAAACCAAGGATGCTTCAGGCCGGATTCTATCACCCACGGCAACCGGCCTGTGATGGAGCCGGTCCGGCGCGCCGATAGAGGGAATGGGTAGTGTTGGCGTGCGCCCGCCGTTGGCCGAATCCATGGGCTGATGCAGGGCCGCCGCGATCCCAGAGCCGGAAGAGGAGCCAAGATGCTCAAGTTAACGCTGAGCCGCAAGATTCTTTTTATCTGCCTGTCGCTGGTGGCCTTAAACGCCATCGTTGGATTAACCGCGTTTATGGGCATGTCGCGCACGACGCAGGCCATTCAGGTTCTGGAGCAAGACTCGCTGCCCGGTGTTTCCATGGCTGGGCGGCTGCAATCCATCTCCAAGGATCAGCGCAACGCCATGCAGTTGCACATTGACGTGGTGGACCCCACGCAAATGGCGCAGCAGGAGACGCTGATTGAGCAGGATGACAATGATCTGACGCAGATCCGCGAGCAGTACCGCAAACTGATTCCCGCCGACGACAAGACATTGACGCAACTGGCGCGCAAGCAGGGCCAACTGATGGCTGCATGGGAGCAGACGCGCACTTTGAGCGAAGCCGGCCGCAAGCTCGACGCCTGGGATATGTACAAGGCGCAGGTGTTGCCGTTGGTGTCTGAGCGGGACATGTTAGAAAATGCGCTGGCCAACAGTAGCCGCATGCGCGGACAGCGCTGGGCGCTGGATGCCCTTCACGCCGGTCACCTGAGCCAGACGATCATGGTGGCCACGCTGGGTCTGCTTGTCTTTGCAGGCATCGGTGTTTCGCTTTGGTTCTCCCAGTCGATCCGGCGCAGCCTGCATCCGCTGGAATACGCCATGGAGCGCCTGGGCGAAGGGGACCTGTCGCATCGCGTCACGGTGACTAGCTCGGATGATCTGGGGCAGATGGGCAGCACGCTCAATG
>DAHUZD010000138.1 GCA_027306745.1 Acidobacteriaceae bacterium | reverse complement strand
CAGCAGAGGATTGCGAAAATAGATGCGAAAAGTTTGCGGAGAATTGGGAAGCGAATCATAACCCCACCATGCTACTAGAGTGCAGGCCGGGTGGTCAGATTGGCTGCGTGGAGATGGCGCGAAAACGCCGATTCCGATAGTCTTCTGAATGAAGCATGCGATGGCTGGCACATCTGCGGCGGGCGCTTTTTAAGAGCCTTGCGGACGACATCATCATGATGTCCAAGGCCGCGGCCTATTCTGCCATTTTGATGCTGTTTCCTGCGATTCTCGTCAGCGCGGCGCTGGCGGCGAATCTGCCAGGAGCGCAGTTTTTGCGCGCAGAGCTGCGTGAGCTGCTCTACCAAATGTTCCCGCCGCAAGTGCCGCCGGTGGTCATGGCGTATTTTCAAGGCACGCATGGGCGTTCATTCCATCTGCTCATTTCTGCTTCGATTGTGAGCGTGGCCGCCGCTAGCAGCGTGATGGTGACGTTGATGGAGTGCTCGCGGCGCGCCTACAACCTGCCTGTGGGCTTGTGGAGCTTTTGGCATCAGCGCGCCATTGCATTTCTTCTGGTGCCGCTCTCGCTGTTTCCGCTGATGCTGGCATCGCTGTTTGTCGTTTTCGGCCATCAAATTGAGGTGTGGATGGTGCACCTCTCCGGGCACGATTTACGCGCGTACGTGCTGATGCTGTGGCGCGTGGTGCGCTGGCTGCTGGCGATGCTGACCAGCGTGGCCGTGATCGCGACGATCTATCACACGGGCATGCCGCGCACGCAGTCCTGGCAGCGTGTTCTGCCGGGTGCGGTGCTGGCCACGGTGGCCTGGTTTCCTTCCACGCTGATCTTTGGCTGGTATGTGACGCGGCACGCCAACTACACGCAATATTATGGTTCGCTGGGCGCAGGCATTGCGCTGCTCATCTGGCTCTACATCGTGATGATTAGCGTGATGATTGGCGCTGAGTTCAATGCTGAGCTGTATCCGAAGCCTTTTGCAGCCTGTCGTCCTCGGGCTGCCGCGGCCCAGGCCAGGGTTGCTGCGGAGGTTCCACCCCGCGCTGCTACGGCCCGCAACCCGGTACAATGACCGCTAGGGACGTGATTCAATCGATTTCAATCCCCTGGAGACAGAATGCATTCTGCTTTTTCTGATGCCTGCGCCTCGGCTTCGGCCCGCCGGGCCAAGATTGTAGGCACGCTCGGCCCGGTCAGCAACAATCCCACCACATTTCGTGAATTGATTGAGGCCGGATTGGATGTGGCCCGTCTGAATTTTTCCCATGGAACGCACCCGGAAAAAGCCAAGCTGATCGAAATGGTGCGCACGGTTGCAGCCGAAGCGGGCAAGCCGGTCTGCATTCTGGCCGATCTGCAGGGGCCAAAGATTCGCACGGGCAAGTTGGTGGATCGCAAGCCGGTGCTGCTGGAAGAAGGCAAGCGGCTGACGATTACGCCGCGTGAAGTGGAGGGCACGGCCACGCTGGTCGGCACCACGTTCAAGACGCTGGCGGAAAATCTGGAGCCGGGGTCGCGCATTCTGCTCTCTGACGGATTGATTGAGCTGAAGGTGCACGCCATCCACGGCGCGGATGTGGAGTGCAACATCGTCAACGGCGGAATGCTGGGCGAAAACAAGGGCATCAACTTGCCGGGCATTCCCGTGCGCGTGCCGTCGCTGACGGAAAAAGACGAAGAGGATTTGGAGTTTGTCATCGGCCAGGGCGTGGACATGGTGGCTGTCTCATTTGTGCGCACGGCGGAGGATGTACGGCTGGTGAAGGAGCGCGTGCAGGCGCTGGGCGCGGAGACATGGATCATCGCCAAGCTGGAAAAACCGCAGGCGATTGAAAACTTGGAAGAGATTTTGCAAGTGGCCGACGGCGTGATGGTGGCGCGCGGCGACCTGGGTGTGGAAGTTCCGCCGGAAAAGGTGCCTGCGATTCAGAAGCACATCATCCGCCGCGCGGCGGTCCACCGCAAGCCTGTGATTACGGCCACGCAGATGCTGGAGTCGATGATTGAAAACCCGCGCCCCACGCGCGCCGAGGCCAGCGACGTGGCCAACGCAGTCTATGACGGCACGGATGCGGTGATGCTTTCTGCTGAAAGCGCAGCAGGCAAATATCCCGTGCAGGCTGTGGCCATGATGGCCAAGATCGTTTCAGAAACCGAGGTGCAGATGCGCAACGATCCGCAGCGCGCCTCGGCGCAGCATCCAGAGCACGGGCAGTTGTCGGTGACGGAGACGATTTGCGAATCCATGGCGCACGCCGCTGAAGACCTGAACGTGAGCGCGATCGCCGTTTTTACCGAGACCGGAGCCACGGCGCGGTATCTTTCCAAGTACCGGCCCGGCCCGCGCATCTTCGCGCTCAGCAATTCTGAGGTGGTGATTCGCCGCATGATGTTGCTTTGGGGTGTTTACCCGCTGCACTGCCCCAAGATGAAAAATACCGACCAGATGGTCGATGCCGCCGAGCAGATTTTGGAAGAGGCGGGCTTGGTGAAGCAGCGCGAGATTCTGGGCATTGTGGCCGGAACGCGCACGCGCACCGGCTCCACCAACTTTATGCGTCTGCACCTGGTGGGCGACCGCGACAGCGCGTAAATTGGCCCATCCGGCAATCTCTGCAACTCTGCGTTGCGGCCTACAATGAAGGAAGATGGGCCGCATTCGCATCCTCTCGGATCAGGTCGCCAACCAGATCGCCGCTGGCGAAGTGGTGGAGCGGCCTGCTTCCATCGTGAAAGAGCTTCTGGAAAATTCATTGGATGCAGGCGCCCAGCGTATCCGCGTGGATGTGGAGGCGGGCGGGCGCAAGCTGATTCGCATCGAAGATGACGGCTGCGGCATGATGCGCGATGACGCTCTGCTGGCCTTTGAGCGCCACGCCACGTCGAAGATCCGTTCCAGCGACGACCTGCTCAGCCTGGGCACGCTGGGCTTTCGCGGCGAGGCCCTGCCGTC
>DAHUZD010000335.1 GCA_027306745.1 Acidobacteriaceae bacterium | reverse complement strand
GGACGGCGCAATCATCGCCGATGCCGACGCGTACGGGGTTGCGGCCAAGCGAGGTGGAACCAGCTCGACCCTGGATGCGGCTGCGCAGGGCGGATAACAACGCGCGTTCTGTGGGGGGCACGGGCATCTTGCAGCCCTCATGCTACGGGATTTTTTTGCCGAGATATAGTGCAGGCGGTGGAGGAGTGCGAGGCTGCCCGGCCAGAAATCTTAGGATTTCCACAGGATGCCAGCCACGCCAACCGGCCAGAGAGATTGACCAGCTCAAACGTATTTTGTTACATTTAACACTGCTTTCAACAGCGGAAGTGCGATGAAGCGGCGGGCGATAGCCGTCGAAACATCGGGTTGGCACAGCGGTTGCTGTGTCCAACGAAGCCGGACTAGCCATGGCAGAGGCTTTGTTGCTGGCGGGATCCGCAAGAAAATTGTCCAGTAGTGGCAGCAACAGGAGAAGAATTTTGCAACATCGGCGCTACATCGTATACGTGACGCGGGATGAGCAAGGCAACCTGAACAAGGTGCCGATTGCCATGCGTTACGCCTACATGTTTGTGGCTGCGGCGATGGTGGGCTTGTTCACCATTACAGGCCTGGCAGGCTCCTACACGCGCATGCTGCTGAAGACCGAACGCTTCAACCAGATCCGCAGCGAGCATGAGGCTTTGCGCCGCGACTATCAGCAACTACAAAGTGAAGTGAAGCAGAAGGACATTCAGGTCGCCTCGCTGGGTTCGCTGGCGGGCGAGGTTTCCGCGCTCTACGGTCTGCGCCAGTCGAAGATTTTGAGCGCCAAGTCTGTGCCCAGCGCGGCCAGTGTGGCCGCGGGGTTGAATGCCGATGGCATGACCAAGGATGATTACGTGGCTACCGTGGGCCAGTTGGATGCGCTGCGTTTGACGGCCATCTCTGGCGTGGCGGCCAGCGCGCTGTCCGTTGGCCTGGGCAGTGCAGATACGCTGGAAGATTGGGAACGGCTGGCCAGTTCGCCGACATTGTGGCCGGTGATGGGACGCATCACCAGCTCCTTTGGGGAGCGCACGGATCCGATGGGCGGCGAAGGCGAAGGCGAGTTCCATCGCGGCATCGACATTGGCGCAGAATATGGCCAGCCTGTTTACGCCACTGCGGACGGCGTTGTTGAAGCGGCTAACATGGATGGCGGCTATGGCCGCAGAATTTTGATCGATCACAGCCACGGTATCGAAACGCTCTATGCGCACTTGTCTTCCATGACCGTGGAGACAGGCGAGGCCATCAGCCGCGGCCAGATCATCGGCTACGTGGGCCAAAGCGGACGCAGCACCGGCCCGCATCTTCATTATGAAGTGCATGTGCATAGCACCCCGGTCAATCCCTACCGGTACATGCGCATCACCGTCGGCCAGATGGCGGAGTTGACCCCGTCAGACGCCGTACAGGTGCAGTAGCCCGCTCACCTGCGCATCCATCTCTTCGTCATTCTGTTCGCATCAAAACATCTTGGCCTTCTGGGCGAAGGCTCCGCACAACACACATACCTTGTCATTCCGAGCGAACGGAGTGTGTCGAGGAATGACAAGGTTAGCCTTGAGCGCACGAGCCGTCGCTGGCGGCTGTTCTTGTGCAGTCCCAAACTTGGTTGTAAGGCGGCAAGCCGGTCACATTACCTTTCTGCGGCAGGAGAGCTATACGAGCTTGCCCCATCTCAAAAAGTGCTGCGCCCGCGCATCGGCAGCCTGAAAAGCCGTCTGGTCTTGATTGATGTCGTTAATACACGCGATACCGCCCTCTTTGAAGGCCAGAGCAAGGTTTTGCACATCCAGGCCAAGTAGCGGCAGCTTGGTACTGGTAATAAGATTTACACCCGCCTTGCCGAGAAACTGATACCAAATTTGATGTGCTTTCCCTTTACGCTCGTGTCTTGAAAGCGGAGTGGACGTGTGAAGTACGCCGCATCGTGCGGCCCAAAGGTCATCCGCTGTTACCGGCTTGTCCTCAACGCTGTGAATACGTGGCAGAATGTATTTTTCGCACCACTGCTTGTAGGTATCGCCAGTTGCATCCAGAACAACGGGAGACGCGGCCAATAGGCCGAAAGTGTCAATGCCTGAGTAAATAAGGATTAAGCTGGCCTCCGTAACTCGGCATTCAGACAGGTTGCGATGGCGTGACAATGAATCTGGAACCATGAAACCATTCGGTTCTAGCTCGGATCGTCACCCTCATATTCAAACAGCACTGCGCTCACCCGTTTCTAAATTGCCCTAGTGAGTACCTGCAAGTAATGGAACACGCCGCAGGTTGATTTGCTTCTCACGCTTGCGTGTTTGGGCAATGTCGTAGGACGACTGCATACGCATCAGCGTGTCCATATTCACTCCAAAGGCTTTCTCGATACGGAGCGCCATATCCCCAGAGAGACCAGCCTTGCCATTGAGCAGACTGGATAACGTGGGCCGCGAGACGCGCAACGCTATCGCCGCCGCCGTCACCGTCAACCCTGCGGCTTCGATAATCTCCGTCCGAATGAAATCTCCAGGATGGGGTGGATTCTTCATGGGCATGGTCTCTTCTCCTTCGGTCTAGTGGTAGTCCTCTAAGTTCACGTCGTAAATCTCGCGTTCGGTTGTGTCGATACGAAATGTCAACCGACGATTGGCGGTAACGCTCAGGCTCCATGTGCCCTTGCGGTCGCCCGTCAAGGTATGCGCCTTCCACGAGGGCAGCATTCGCAACTCTTCAGGGTCTTCCATGTCGTCCAGAAAGGCGAGCATCTTGCGGAGCTTGTCCACCGTATCGGGCGGAACGCCTTTAGTGGCGTCTTCCGTGTAGAGCCTCTTCAAACCCTTATGGACGAAGCTGCGTATTCTCACCTGAACAACTGTAGCCCGTAGCCTAACACTTGTCAACTGATAAGGTGACGCTTCAATTCATTTCATACTTTTCGGGAAGGATGCTGCGCCCTTCCCGCATTGCAACCGCCCATAGTATCGGGCGTTTTCCGCTTCCCATCCATGAGGGGCCTGTTTCTGCCCGCAACGCCCCTTCCTAAAACATTGCGGAAGTAGACCGAAATTTCTTCTTTTATCCAGTGCCCCTGCTACATGCGGCTTTACGGCAGAGCCTGTCGGAACCCGTCAATGCTCTCCGCTGCGCTTCGATGAACGCGCAGAAGAACGCGCGGCATTGAACGAACTTGCCGCACCCAAACTTCTCCAGCGCTTCGTAGTATGCCTTGACGGGCGCGTGCGTGGGCTTCAGCGTGAGTGTGCTCATTGCGTTGCACTGATTGTAAACAATCAATGAGAAATCGCTATTCCCATTTCAATTGCACCGATTTAGCGTTTTGTCCGGCACAACCAACAAAAATGGACGGGGGTTTCCCCGTCCATTTTTTATAGTGCATGTTTCCGATTGAAGGTTTACTTTGCCGCCAGCGCGTGAGCCTGTTCAAACTCGGCGTAGGGGCCTTTGAAGTCGCGGATGGCGCCGCCCTCAAAGTTCCATATGCGTGTGGCCACTTCGTCGATCAGGTCTTGATCGTGCGTGACCAGCAGCACGGTGCCCTCGTACTTTTGCAGCGCTTGGTTCAGCGCGTTGATGGCTTCCAGGTCCAAGTGGTTCGTTGGCTCGTCCAGGATGAGGATGTTTGGCTTCTGCATCATCAGCTTGCAGAAGAGCAGCCGCGCCGACTCGCCGCCGGAAAGCGCCTGCGTGGGCTTCAGACCCTCTTCACCGCTGAAGAGCATTTGGCCCAGCACGCCGCGGATGTCTTCATTCGTGGCCTTTTCGTCAAACTGGCGCAGCCAGTCGGCTGCGGTCATGCCTTTGGTAATGGCCGCGGTGTGATCTTGAGCGAAGTAGCCGATCTGCGCCTCGTGGCCCCACTTGACGGTGCCTGCGTCGAGCGCGGTTTTGGATTCCTCTTTATAGACCGCATCCAGATTGGGCGCATTAGCCAGCAGAGCCTTCACCAGCGTGGTCTTGCCCTGACCGTTGCGGCCAATCAGACAGATTTTTTCTCCGCGCATTACGGAGGCTGTAAAACCGGGAATCACGACATGCTCACCATAGGCTTTGCGCACGCCTTCAAACTCCAGCGTGTGCTTGCCAGAGGGGCGCAGCATGTCAAAGCGGATGTAGGGGCGTTGGATGTTGGAGCGAGCGAGGTCGCTGGTTTGCAGCCGCTCGACCTCTTTTTTGCGCGAGGTAACCTGGCTGGAGCGCGTGCCGGCGGAGAAGCGCGCGATGAACTCATTCAACTGCGCAATTTTCTTTTCGCGCTGTTCGTTCTGGGCTTCCAGACGCGAGCGGGACTGGGTTTTGGCCAGCACCATATCGTCATATCCGCCGGTGTAGGTGATGATGGTCTCGTA
>DAHUZD010000334.1 GCA_027306745.1 Acidobacteriaceae bacterium | reverse complement strand
CGTACAGTATTAGGGGACGCAGATTCGCAATGGGAATGACGCCAGGCTCCGATTCGGCACAATCCGTGTTGACCACAGCCGATGCCGTGCTGCAACAGGCCATCGCAGCGCGCGCCTTTCCATGTGCTTCGTATGGCATTTGGCTGCAAGGCCGCGTGGTGGCAACAGGTGCCGGGGGGCGTTTCACCTATGAAGCCGATGCACCGTCCGCTCTGCCAGAGACAATCTTTGACCTGGCCAGCGTGAGCAAAGTGGTGGCCACAACGGCGATGGCCATGCGTCTGTGGGAGCGCGGGCTGCTGGATTTGGAGCAACCGGCTTCAAAATGGCTGCCAGAGTTTGCCGCAGACGGCGGAGCGGAGCGAAAGGCCGTCACAGTGCGAATGCTGTTGGCGCATAGCTCTGGCCTGCCTGCCCATGCGCGGCTGTGGGAGATGTGTGCGACTGCCGAGGATCTGATCCAAGCCTGCATGCAGATGCCGCTGGAAGCTGCGCCGGGTACGTGTGCGCTCTACTCGGACATCGGCTTTATTCTGTTGGGCGTTTTGCTGGAGCGCGTGGCTGGTGAACGCATCGATGCCTTTTGCGAACGAGAAGTCTTTCGCCCGCTGGACATGGAGTACACACGCTTTCTGCCGCCCGCTGCATGGCGAAGCGCGATAGCTCCAACGCAAATCGACGAAACGCTGAGGCGGCGCGTGGTGCAGGGTGAGGTGCAGGATGAGAACTGCTGGCGCATGGGTGGAGTCAGCGGCCATGCGGGCGTGTTTGGCCCCGCGCCGGATCTGTTGCGTTTTGCCGCGTGCATTTTGCAGCAGGGCCAGCCACTGTTCGAGGCGCGCACTGTCGAACGATTCACGCAGCGCGATGTGATGGTGGTTGGCAGCTCACGCGCGCTGGGATGGGACACGCCTTCGGTGCCATCCTCCTCTGGCCAGCATTTCAGCGCACACTCGGCGGGACATTTGGGCTACACGGGCACATCGTTGTGGTTGGACTTTGAAAAAAATCTGGCCATCGTTCTGCTGACCAATCGCACGTATCCGGGCCATGGCTTGGAGAGAATCTCGAAGGCAATCCAAACCATCCGGCCACATTTTCACGATGCGGTCTTCACGGATTTGCAACGCGCCGGATATTGCATCTAAAGCGACTCTGCCAGATAGGCGCATCGGCGCTACAATCAAAGTAGGAATTCTTTTGGAGAGTCAGGCTATGCCCCCAACCACCCGCGTTGACGCACCCCGCACACAAAAAGCTGAAAAGAATGGCAAGGGCGTCATTACTGATCTACAACACCTGATGACGGAGAGCCTGAACGAGGCATCGCATGGGCTTGATACCAAGTCTGCGCTGGAAGTTGCGCGCATCATCAACCACGAAGACATGAAGATCGCCGGCGCCATCAAAAAAGCGCTGCCGGAGATCGCCACGGTCATCGACACGGTGGCGCGCTGCCTGCGCGATGGCGGACGACTGCTATATGTGGGCGCTGGCTCCAGCGGACGCATTGCGGCGCTGGATGCATCGGAGTGCCCGCCGACGTACTCCACTTCCCCGCAGACGGTGCAGTACATCATGGCCGGTGGGCCGAAGGCGCTGGCCTCCGCAGCCGAGGTGAATGAAGACTCGCGCGAGCTGGGCCAACGCGACATTGCACGGCGCAGGCCAACGCGCAAAGACATCGTGGTGGGCATCTCCGCCAGCGGACGGACGCCTTACGTGGTGGCTGCGGTGGAGTACGCGCGACGCTGCGGAGCCAAGACCGCAGGCGTCACCTGCAATCAGAACTCGGAGCTGACTACGGTCGCTGAGGTAACCATTGTTGCCGAGGTTGGCCCCGAGGTTATCTCCGGCTCGACGCGCATGAAGGCCGGCACGGCGCAGAAGATGATTCTGAACATGATCACCACCGGGGCGATGACGCGCCTGGGATATGTGTACGAGAACTTGATGGTGAATGTGCACATGAAAAACTCCAAGCTTGTGGAACGCGCCATTCACATTCTTATGCTGGCGTGCAATGTGGATCGCGACACGGCCGTGCGCACGATTCGCGTGGCGGGCAAGAGCCTGCCCATCGCGCTGGTGATGCTGAAGGCCAACGTGGACAAGCCGGAGGCGATGCGCAGACTGGCCCAGGCGGACGGCAACGTGCGCCGCGCGATTGAAGACACAGTGATGGAACTCTAACGGACAAACGGGCGCAAGCATGGACAAATTTATTTTGCGGGGCGGCAACCCCTTGCAAGGCACCATCCGCATCAGCGGCGCGAAAAACTCTGCGCTGCCGTGCATGGCCGCGGCGATTTTGACGGAAGAAGAAATCGCGCTGGAAAATATTCCCGACGTGCGCGACATTGAGACGGAGCGCAAACTGCTCGCCTCCATGGGTGCAGAAGTGGAATTGGGCTATGGCCGGGCACACCACCGCACGCGCATCCGCTGCGCTTCGCTTTCTGATCCAGTCGCACGCTACGAAATCGTCAAAACGATGCGCGCCTCGTCTCTGGTGCTGGGGCCGCTGATTGCGCGCACCGGCATGGCTCGCGTGGCCATGCCCGGCGGTTGCGCCATTGGCGGACGTCCGATTGATCTGCACATCAAGGGCCTGCAGGCCATGGGCGCGGAAATTACACAGGCGCATGGCTACCTGGAGGCGCGCGCCAAGCGGTTGAAGGGCGCCGAGATTGTCTTTGACAAGATCACCGTGACGGGCACCGAAGACTTGATGATGGCGGCCACGCTGGCCGACGGCGAAACACTGATGGAGAATTGCGCGCGCGAACCAGAGGTGAGCGACTTGGCTGCGTTGTTGACGGCCATGGGCGCGAAGATTGAAGGTGCAGGCACTTCGACGATTCGCATCCAAGGCGTGGAGCGGCTGCATGGAGCGCGACACCGCATCATTCCTGACCGCATCGAGGCAGGAACATTTTTAATCGCGGGAGCTATTTCTGGCGGCGACTTGACCGTGGCCGGATGCAAGCCGGCGCATCTGACGGCGGTGACGCGCAAGCTGGAAGAAGTAGGTGTGCGTTGCGAGATTGCCGGCGACACGATTCGCGTGCGCAGCGAAGGCAAGCTGCAAGGCGCGGATATTTCTACGGAAGAATATCCCGGCTTCCCTACCGACATGCAGGCGCAATATATGGCGCTGGCGACTCAGGCCGATGGCGTTTCTCAGGTGACGGAGAACATCTTCGAAAACCGATTTATGCACGTACAGGAACTGGTGCGCATGGGCGCAAACATCCGCGTAGACGGCCGCACGGCCACGGTGCGCGGCAAAACAGAGCTTTCTTCCGCAGCGGTGATGGCCTCTGACCTGCGCGCATCGGCCTCGCTGGTGTTGGCCGCACTTGTGGCGCAGGGCGAAACAATTATTGATCGCGTGTATCACATCGACCGCGGCTATGAGCGCATTGAAGACAAGCTGCGCGGCGTGGGAGCAAAGATCCGGCGCATCGGCGATGTCTTTCCGCAAAAACAGACAGACGAAGGCGCTGCGTAGAATCCAAGGGAAGGTCTGAGCATGTTGGGCGCA
>DAHUZD010000332.1 GCA_027306745.1 Acidobacteriaceae bacterium | reverse complement strand
GACGAAGAATCCAGAGAGATTGGGTTGTGTGTATGCAACATACATTCTCTGGATTCTTCGCTCACGTTGTTCGCTCAAAATGACTCGTCGTAAATTGTGAAGCACTGCATCTTCAAATGCCTTGTCTTCCGAACGAGGGTGAGCGAGTGGGCCTGTCCCAATCGCAGCCAAGGGAGGGAATTCCTGGCGTTCTTTCACTCCCCCGCCAAAACACTCTGCAACAGATCCAGAGCCTCATCCCGCGTGTGAATGCGGCCTTCGAGCTGTGCGTCTTCCACCTGCGCCAACAGTGTGCGGAAGCGCGGGCCGGGGGGTAATCCCAAAGCGATCAAGTCATCGCCGCTCACAAGCGGGCGCGGACGCATCACCTCTGCAGGCATCGCCTCGTAGTTCGCTTTGGCAAATTCGTACAGGCGTAAATCCCCGTGGCTGGCCAGGCAATCCAGCCGGTGCAACGCCAAGTGCTCTTCGAAACGATCGACTCGAAAGAATCGCTTGAGCGTGGAGGCGCGCATCCGCTCCACATCGCCAAAGCGCATATGGTTGGCGACCAGCGCGGTGATTTGCTCCGTGTCCTCGCGCGACATGCGCAGGCGCGCACAGATGGCCTCCGCTATGCGCACGCCGACCTCGACATGGCCATCAAAGCGGATGCGATCCGGTGCAATGCGAAAGGTGCTGGGCTTGCCGACGTCATGCAGCAGCGCACCCCAAGCCAGCGTGGCCGGGCAGCCAGCAGGCAGACCTTCCAGCAAGAGCAGCGTGTGCGTCCACACATCGCCTTCGGGATGAAATTGCGGCGGCTGCGCGACACCTTGCAGACGCGCGACCTCTGGCAACACGGCGCGCAGCAGTCCGCTGGCATCCAGCAGTTCGAAGGCCTGGCGGGCACGGCCTTCCGTCAACATGCGCGTCAGTTCTTCGCGTACACGCTCGCGACTGACCTGTTCAATCTGCGCGGCGCTGGCGCGGATGGCGGCGAAAGTTGCATCGTCGATGGCAAAGTTGAGCCGTGCAGCAAAACGAATCGCCCGCAACATGCGCAGCTTGTCTTCGGCAAAGCGGCGCGCGGGATCGCCAATGGCGCGAATGACGCCCGCAGCCAGATCCGCACGGCCATCGACAAAGTCCAAAACAGCAGCGGATGGATTCGTGGCCAGTTGAATTTTCTCCGGGTCCAGCAGCAGGCCGTTGATGGTGAAGTCGCGCCGCTGCACGTCTTGTTCTGGCGACTGCGTGTAGACCACCGACTCTGGGCGGCGGCCATCGCTGTACACGCCGTCGCTGCGGAAGGTGGCCACCTCGGTGAGAATCTCCGCGCCATTCTGCGCCGCGTCCGCGACCAGCACCACGCCGAACTGCGCGCCCACGGCAAAGGTGCGCGGAAAGAGTTGCAGCACCGTCTGCGGCGGCGCGCTGGTGGCCACGTCGAAGTCTGTCGGCTCGCTGCCCAGCAGCAGATCACGCACGCAACCGCCGGCCAGATACGCGGCAAAGCCCGCCTGGCGCAGCGCACGCACAATGGCCACAGCGGCTGCCTGCCGCTCCTGTGCCGGAACCAACTTTGCGTGCGTCATCGGCTCAGCCGGCTCGATCGAGCCGCTCCCGATACTATGGTGACATGCAGGCCGCACAAACAACAGGGCTGATTTTGGGCATTGAAAGCTCGTGCGACGAAACCTCTGCCGCCGTGGTGGAGCGTGGTGCGCGCGTGCTGTCGAATGCGGTGGCCTCGCAGGTGCGCACCCATGCCCGTTACGGCGGCGTGGTGCCAGAGCTGGCCTCGCGCGAGCATTTGCAGAACATCGTTCCCGTGGTGCGCGCGGCGCTGGAGCAGGCCAAAGTCACGCTGGAGCAGATCGACGCCATTGCCGTAACGGAAGGCCCTGGCCTGGCCGGTGCACTGCTGGTGGGCATTCTCTACGCCAAAGGATTGGCCTTCGCATTGAACAAGCCGCTGATCGCCGTCAATCATCTGGAGGGTCACATCCACGCCGTGCTGTTGGAAGCGCGCATGCAGGCACAAACGGTTGCGGCTCCGCTGCTGGCGCTGGTGGTTTCTGGCGGGCATACGCATCTGTATCTCGCCGAAGAACGTGATGGGCTGTGGCGCTATCGCAACGTTGGCAAGACGCTGGATGACGCGGCGGGCGAGGCCTTCGACAAGGTGGCCAAGCTGCTGGGCCTGGGCTATCCCGGCGGCCCGTGGATTGACGCACTGGCCGCGCATGGCGATGCGCATGCGGTTCCCTTCGGCCCGATCAACATCAAGCAAAAACCGTACCGCGCCGCCACGGAGACCAGCCCGCGCTTTTTGTTTTCCTTCAGTGGATTGAAGACGGCGGTGCTGCGTTATGTGGAAACACACGCACTACGCGAGCGGATCGAAGCGCGCCGCGCGGCGCTGGCAGCCATGGAAAATCCCAACGCGCAGGACGCTCTGCCGCTGTGCGATGCGGAGACCCTGGGGCTGATCGCATCGTTTCAACGCGCCGTAATCGACGACCTGCTGCGCAAAACTGTGGCCGCAGCGGAAAGCCTCCACGCGCGCAGCCTGATTGTTTCTGGTGGAGTGGCCGCCAACCGGGAACTGCGCCGAAGATTTACGCACGAGGCCCAGCAGCACAAGCTACCGCTAGCCTTCCCTTCCATTGCACTTTCCACCGACAACGCCGCCATGATCGCCGCAGCGGCATGGCCGCGCCTTGCCGCAGGCGAGTTTGCCAGCGCAGCGCTCAATGCAGACCCTTCGCTCAAGCTGGGATAGGGCAGCCTCCCGCTTCGTTGCGCGACCTCGTACAATAAAAACTTCGTATGCCTTTGCACCTTTACAACACTCTCAGCGGCCAACTGGAGCCGCTCACGCCACGCGTCGGCCAGCCGCTTGACATCTACGCCTGCGGGCCGACGGTCTATGACTACGGCCACATCGGCAACTTCCGCACGTTTGTTCACGTGGACGTTCTGCGCCGATTTTTGCATCTGCAGGGCGTACCGCTGCGCCATGTGATGAACATTACCGACGTGGATGACAAAATCATTCGCAATGCGGCAGCGGCTGGCGTCTCCATCCACGACTTCACGCCGAAGTTTGAACGCGCATTCCAAGAGGACCTGCACGCGCTGCGCATCGAACAGCCGGAGATGCTGGTGCGCGCCACCGATCATATTCCAGAGATGGTCGCGCTGATTGAAACGCTGGTTGAGCGCGGAGCAGCCTATCGTGGCGAAGACGGCTCCTATTACTTCCGCATCGCCAGCTTTCCTGGCTACGGAAAACTCTCCAAAAAAGATTTGAGCGGAATGGAAGATGGCGCGCGCGTCGATGTGGACGAATACGACAAGGACAGCGCGCGCGACTTCGCGCTGTGGAAAGCCGCACGGGCGGGCGAACACCAGTGGGAGGCCAGCATTGGCGCGGGCCGTCCCGGCTGGCACATCGAGTGCTCGGCCATGGCCATGCGCTACCTGGGTGAGAGCTTTGACTTGCACGCGGGCGGCGAAGACCTGATGTTTCCTCATCACGAAAATGAGATTGCGCAGTCGGAGTCGGCCACAGGAAAAACCTTTGCCCGCCACTGGATGCACGTGCGATTTTTGCTGGTGGAAGGCAAGAAGATGTCGAAGTCGCTTGGCAATTTCTTTACACTGCGAGATCTGTTGCTGCGCGGCTACAAGGCCTCGGCCATCCGGTTTCTGCTGACTTCTGTCCCGTATCGCAACCAACTGAACTTCACTTTTGACGGACTCACCGAGTCCACGCAGGCTGTCGAACGGCTGCGTACATTTGCGCAGCGGCTGCGTGCAGGCGAATTTGCCGAGGGCCGCAATGCAGCCATGGCCGCGGCCACGGAAACAGCCGGAAAAAAATTCTTCGCGGCCATGGAAGATGATCTGAACACGGCAGAAGCGCGTGCGGCGATCTTTGATCTGGTGCGCACAGCCAACACGGCAGCCGACCACAGCGAGCTGCGCAACGGCGACGTGCAACCCATGCTTGCCGTGCTGGCGCAGTTTGACGCCGTATTCAGCGTGCTGGAAGACCACGACGCCGAGGCCGCACGCTTCGCCATGGAATGGGCCGAACGCGAAGGTCGGCTGGATGCAGCAGCCACAGCGGCTCTCGCCGGGTACGCTCTCAACGATGCTGAGATTGACACGATGGTGGCTGAGCGCAACGCCGCACGAGCAGCGCGCAACTTTGCCCGCGCCGATGCGCTGCGGCAGGAGCTGGCAGCCAAAGGCATTCTGATTGAAGACGGCAAAGACGGCGTGCGCTGGCGCAGAAAATAGCTACAGGGAAAACGCCAGCTACGCTTCAGCCTCGACAGCGATGCACTCCATCTCCGCAGTTGAGCGTCCACTTCGCATTTGCGATGATGTGACCAGAAAGACGGCCAGCAGCGTTACGGCCATGCCAGCGTACGCATTGGGCAGCAAATGTTCGCCCAGGAACAATGCGCCAATCAGCACAGCAACCGCTGGATTGACGTAAGCGTATGTGGCCACCTTGGCCACGGGAACATGGGCAATCAGCCAGATGTAAGCAGAGAAGCCTGCCAGCGATCCAAAAAGAATCAGATAAACAACGGCAGTCGTCGCCGTGCGATTCCAGTGTGCCCGCGACCACTCATGCAACGCGGTTCCCAACGCAAGATCACAGG
>DAHUZD010000319.1 GCA_027306745.1 Acidobacteriaceae bacterium | reverse complement strand
TCACTCTGCTGCCCGGCGTAGCTGATTACATACAAGCCCGGTTCCTTGACAGTGGAAAAATCAAACTTGCGATAGGAGTAACGCAACCAGGGCGTAGGCGTGGAGACGGGGGCTTCAAACACTTTTTTGAACGAGCCGTCTTCGGAAAGGCGCAGAAGTTGCGCTGTAGCGGGAGCCTTGAAGTTCGGGTCAAGTTCGAGCATAGCGATTTTTTGAAAATCCGGGGCGTAGCCAGCCTGGCTGTGTTCGATGACCGGCGGGCGCGTCCAGCCCGGAATGTAGTTTGGCCGGATGTGCCAGACCAGCGCATCCTTGGTCTTGCCTGCGGGAATGAGAGTGCGAAGTACGAACCAGCCATTTTGCGCCTTGTCCCGGCCATCAAAGATTCCAATCGGCCCACTTTCTGAAGTGACCGTGATGCGGTTGAGTGGATCGTTGGCGGCCAGAGTCACGCTTTGCCCCGCGGCAAAGGGCAGTGGTTCTGTGTAGCCCTCCGCCTGGTGCCACTGTTCCACCCACCACACGCGTTTGGGATCGCCCGGCTGCGGCGGGGCGGTTGTCATCTTGTCTTCTGGATAACGCGGCATCACGCCGAAGACCTTGTTATCCACGCTGTAGGCCTTGTCCATGTATGAGGTGGGCAAAAACTCAAGATTGTACCCGGCACGTCCGGCGAGGCTCGCTGGCAGCGGCTGATCCAGATCAACGCTGACGCGGACACCGCCGGGTTCAGCCGCGACGATGACGTGGTAGTTGAGCTTGTAGGCGGGGTAGGAAAGATCGGCCGTGAGGCGGTCCTGTGCCGGGTCGGGATGATGGGCCACGATCGTCGGAATCCTGTCCCATTGTTCCGGTGTGGCCAGCAGACGCAGGCTGCCGTTTGTGGCGATGCGGTTCCCATGCAGAATAATCTGCATGCCCGCATCCTTCTGGTCAAAAAATACGGGGCTGAAGGCGTCGTCGTACAACATGATGCTGACGCCGCTTGCATTGAGGTAACCATTCGGCGTGACTTTCATCTGCATCTGGGGGTCCGCACCACGCGCTGCCGGGGTGAGGAGCAGCGGAAGCAGAGCGGCGAAGAGAACGGAGAGCTTCAACATGGAGTGGATGGGCGTTTTCATGCGTGTCCTAAATTTCCCGGCAAACATTCCGCAGCAGAGCCGCGGTCTTGCCGTGTGAGCCGCGCGAGGCAGCTTGAATGGGCGCGCTGACGCACGCCCGGATGGAGACTAGCTGCCAAAACAGCAGCGTTTCACTTCCACAGGTTCAGTCACCACAACGGCTGGTTGTCTGCTCCCGCATGCAAATCCATTTACATATCGTCGTTTCATGCCTGCCATCAAAGCGCGCTGAGTCCAGCGTTTCGAATCATTTATTTTGACTGTGTATCCGCCGGTTGAAACAGGAGCGGAGCAAAGTTCTTCAGATCGCGACGCCACGTCTGCCACTCGTGGCTGGTGCCGGGCGACTCATAAAAAACGTGCTTGACCTTGCCTTCATTCAAAACTGCATTCATGTTCTCCAGCCCAGTCTTGATCCAGGCCGGCTCCTCGGTTCCCACGCCAAGCCAGAGCAGATGCACGCGCTGGGCAAATGCCGCCGGGTCAGCCATCGCACCGTGGTATGCGGTCTTTAAGTCCATCTTTTTGTTTCCCATTTCGAAGATGTTCATTGCGCCGCTGAACCCGCCAATATAGGAGAACAAGTCGAGGTGGTCAAACGTGACCTGAAACGTCTGCATGCCGCCCATGGAGAGTCCAGCCATCGCGCGGTGATCGCGGTCTGGAAGCGTGCGGAACGTCTTGTCGATGAATGGAATCAGCACCTGGGTCATATCGTCTTCAAAGGCACCCATCCGCTCCTTCATCACCTGCATCATCTCCGGCGAACCGAAAGGCTTTCCTGTCAGGTCGGGCACCACGTATCCGGCACGAGTGGCATAGCCATCGGCCATCACCAGAATCATCGGCTTTGTGTTGCCGCTGGCGATTAGGTTGTCGAGGATGAAGTTGGCCTTGCCCTGCCGGGTCCAACCGGTTTCGTCCTCGCCCGCGCCGTGTTGCAGGTAGAGAACCGGATAGTGTGCGTTGGATGTGTCGTAGCCCGGCGGCAGGTAGACAAATGCATCCCGCCATGTTCCCGTCACGCTGGAGTGATACCAAACCTGACGCACCTGCCCGTGCGGAACATTTTCGATTTGATAGTAGTCCGCTCCAGCTTCAGGAACTTCAACGGCGCTGGCCCATTTGCCTCCGCCAAAGTAGGCCGTGCTGGCCGGATCGCTGACCTCGGCCCCATCCAGAATGATGGTGTAGTAGTGCAAGCCGGGAGCCATGGGCGGTGTTGTTGCTGTCCAATATCCGTCCGGCTGTTTCTCCATATCTATCTTCGGGCCGCTCCAGAAGTTCAGCTTCACCTTGGCGGCATCGGGGGCCTTGAACCGGACCAGCACGCGTGAGCTGCCGTCCACCTTTGGATACTGAGAGTCCAGAACGTTGGATGGCGCGGGCTTGAAGCCGCCATCGGCCTGCCCAAAACAGACGCTTGCTGCCAGCAGCACAACTGCCAAATATCTCATTGCATACCTTTCTGAATGAAACGGTCTTGCGGCACAGAGGCCGCGCGGGCCTCACCAGGATCGATCAGCGGCATGGTAATACACCGGATGCCTCTGAATAAAGCGATTTATTTTGGCCGGGCCAGCGCTGCCACTGCCTTCATAGAGTTGGCATTCTCAAGAGCGGCTGGAGCCGAAGTGTGAATGCTGACGGGTGCCGCATCTTCGCGCAGAGAAGGATGGGTCTCATCCAAGACCACAAACACATTGTCATCCTGATCGAGCGAGAGCAAGCCGAGGAGTTCGTGGCACACGCACCTCATCCGCAGGTTTTCAAGATGCGCATCCCAGGCAAGGTCAGTACACTGGTACCGGCGCCGCATTGGACGTTCGCAGCTTTTGAACGCCACAGGCGTTGAAGGCTCATCACGGAAAGGTCTGCATTCATGGTTCATCGATATATTCGCGTTACTGTCGCAGTTGCGGTGGTGATGATCGTTGCGGAGATGTGCGCATACAGCCAGCCTACGCCCGGGGAGATGGCACCGGGGGCAGCCGCGACAACGCTGCCTTTTGTCAGCCCTCTTTTCGGCGACAACATGGTGCTGCAACGGGACAAGCCGGATGCGATCTGGGGTTGGTCCGATCCGGGAGATGTTGTGCGCGTCCAGATTGGCGACCGGTCGGCGACGGCAACCGCCGGGCCAGATCGCCGCTGGCAAGCGAAGATTCTGCCGCCTGCGGCTGGCGGCCCGTATACGGTAAAAATCCAAGGCCACCAGACGGTCGAATTGCACAATGTGCTGGTCGGCGATGTCTGGCTCTGCGGCGGCCAGTCCAACATGAGTCTGCCGCTGCGGTTCACCCAAAACGCGGATCAGGAAATTCAGAAGGCCAACTATCCCAACATTCGCTTCTTTACTGTGCAGGACCACGTAGCCTACCGCCCCGCCGAGGTGGCCGCAGGCAACTGGCGGATCGTGTCACCCGACGTTGCGGGTTCCATGTCTGCGGTCAGTTATTAC
>DAHUZD010000317.1 GCA_027306745.1 Acidobacteriaceae bacterium | reverse complement strand
GTACACCATGGGCCAGTGGACATGGGTGGCGCCGTGGGGCTGGACGTGGGTCGACGCCGAGCCGTGGGGCTTTGCTCCCTTCCACTATGGACGTTGGGCGATGTGGGGCGGACGCTGGGGATGGATTCCCGGCCCCTACGCGATGGCTCCCGTCTATGCGCCGGCGCTGGTGGGTTGGGTGGGTGGCCCTGGTTTCGGCGTGGGCTTTGGATTTGGCGGCGGCATCGGCGTCTCGGCCTGGTTCCCGCTGGGTCCGGGTGAGCCGATCTATCCGTGGTATCACTGCGGTCCGCGCTACTTTGGCCAGGTCAACATCACCAACGTCTACGGCTATAACCGATATAACGGCCTGCGCAACATTGGCAATCCCAACTACTATGGCTACTTCCACGACCCGGCGCGGATGCAGGAGATTCACTTCGCCAATCGCCGCATCGCCACCACGGCCATGCGCCAGACGGAGTTTGCCCGCGGAGTACGCATCACGCCACAGACGGCCTTCCATCCCAACGAATCACAATTGCGCAATGCTCAATGGATTCCGCATCCGATGGTGCAGCCCACCCTCCGCAGCGTAGCGCCACGGCCCACCAGTGTTGCTGGCGTTACCAACCTGCGGCCGATTATGCGGATGCAAAACATCGGCGGAATGCGCACAGGCCCAGCGGCCAATCGCGGTTTTCAGCAGTCAACGCCGTATGGCCACTTCGGCAGCGGCGGCGAGCAACGGCCCATGCCGCAGTCCAACTTCAACAACACACTGCGCGGTGGCAGCCGCCCCCTCATTCAGCGCAATGCCTTCCCGCAGCCGACGCCGGGCTTTCAGCAGCGGCTGCCGGCCATGCGCGCCGACCCTGGCCGTCCGCTCGACCCTTGGCAGGTGCACAACATCAGCCAGGGCCGCGCTGCCGGCCCCGCACGGTTCCCAGAGTTTCCTTCGCATCCCACCATGAACCGCAGCTTTGGCAGAAGTAATTTTGGAGGCGGGCGCAGTTCTGGCGGAGGCTTTCATGGCGGCGGCAACTTTGGACGGTAGCTTTCTCCCCATCGCGCCATCCCCATCCCACCGCTCACTGCTTTATACTAAACCTGAGCCGCGGGAAGTATAGCGAACCCAACGCCTCCGCGTGCTTGCGGCCCATGCCGCGTGGAACCCTTGCTGGACTTGCCCGGTCTGCCTGCCATAGGAGAATGTGCAATGGCTTTGGAGCAGCGCAAGCAGCGCGCACCATTGAAAGCGGATAAAAAATCCCAGCCCGGCCCGGCCGCGCGCGCCGTTGCTATTCCTGACAAACTGTACTTCCGCATTGGAGAGGTTTCTCAACTCTGCGGCCTGCCTGCGCATGTGCTGCGCTTTTGGGAGACAGAGTTCCCCCAGCTCAAACCCAACAAAGGTGGAAGTGGACAGCGCCTGTATCGCAGACAGGATGTGGAGCTGGTGCTGGAGTTGCAGCATCTGCTGCATGAGGAAAAATTCACCATCGCCGGTGCGCGGCGTCTTTTGGCCGAAAGGCGCCGCAGCCGCGCCACTGCAAATACGAGAGCTGCGGAGCGAATAGCTCTAAGCCAAACTGCACCCGACCTGTTGACCATGCGCGGAGAACTCCGCGCAATTCTGGGCATTTTGGATGGAAAGATTACTCACTCAAGCCCCCGGCAACACGCCCAAAACTTCGGCACATCCTCGAAAGCGCACTTGGAAGCGAAGACGGCTGGCAAGCGTAGCCGCCGCCCCATCGACGACAGCACTCCACTGCTTTTTTAGAGCCAGGTCTTACAATCTGCATAGATTCCACCTGCTTTGCACAGAGGGAATCCATGCAATATCATGAGAAAAATCAGGAGCATACACATCCTCTCACTCCTCCATCTCCGTGCTGGCACACCGGTCATCGCATGGCATGGGACGGCCCATCTCCCACCGCAAGATGGCTGCGACGTTCGACATGCAAGTCTCGGGCGAGGATAAATGGGAAAACTCTCCATCGTCGCCGTGCTGCGGCTGCTCGCGGTTATCGGACAAATTGCCTACATCAAGCTCTACACGCATTATTTGTCTCCGGTTGAGTTAGGCATTTTCTTTTTCTATACAACGATCTCTTACTTTTTGAATGCACTGTTGCTTGTACCGGTGGATTTTTTTCAGCAAGCGGAGATATTTCACAGAATTCGGCGGGGTGAGTCTATCCGCTCCATCTTCAGCTTGAATGCCGCAATGCTTGGCTGGATCGGCGGCATAACACTGCTGGCAGAAATTCCGGTTCTGCTTTGGAAGCCCTCCTTTGCCCTGGCTTTGATAGTCATCTCCGCCACGGCTGTCTGCCTGTACATTTCCACGGCCATCAAAAATTTTCTGAATAATCAAGGAGACCAAAGCTTTGTCGTCTGGATGCTAATCCTGGAGATTCCGCTCAAAGTCGCTGCGTTTTGGGAGTTGGTGCGGTTGCAGCGCGCAGGGCCCGTGGCCTTGATGAGTTCCACATCTCTAGCGCTGCTGATCGTCTTTATCTTCTGCGGCCAACGTGCGCTGCGATACAAGCACCTTTTTCATGGCATTGCCGTCCCAGTCAGCTTCCGTCAAGTCACGCGATTTTGCAGCCCCATTTCGGCAGGAGCGCTGCTCAATTGGCTGCAATTGCAGGGCTACAGGCTCGTGTTGGTTCCTCTTGGCTTTGCCGCGGATGTTGGCATCTTCGCCACCGTATATGGAATCGGCTACACCGGCATGCAGACAGCAGCCATCGTGTACCGGCAGGTCTATGAGCCGAGAATTTATCAGAGCTACGGAAAATATCTCAAAACCTACCTGAAGGGCGGTCTTGGCTTAATCGCATTTGTCCTCTTCTGCGGTCTTGTGCTGCGCGCACAATTAATCGCACTGACAACAAATAAAACATTCACACACTTTGCCTCAGTTATTGCCTACGGGGTGTTGGCCAACGCTGGCAATTTCTTAATTGGTGCACTGGTCATCCGGCTCTCGATCGACGACAACACCATCTTGCAAATCAAGGCCCATGCCTACGGATTGGCCGCTGTGCCTCCACTCTATTTTCTTTTATATTTCCTGCATGAACTGAATGTGTTCACCCTGGGGCTTCCCATCGTTCTTTCCCAAGCCATCGTAGTTGCGTATTTGTATTTTTCCGTGGAGGCAGTCTATGCCAAGCAGCACGCAGAATCCAATGCCTGATTCTCCCATCACATTCGTCCTCTTCACCTTCAACGAAGAGAAGCGTGTAGCTTGGGCGATTCAGAACTTTCTACAGTTCGGGAGAATTCTCGTCGTTGACAACTTCAGCACAGACCGTACCGTGGAGATTGCAAAATCGTTTGGATGTGATGTGCTCCTGAATCAAAACCAGGGCTGGGTGGAAGATGCTGCAACCACCGCGAAGGTCAAGGCTGCCGTTCAGACCGATTGGATATACTGGGCCTCCGCCGATGAGATGATCGATGGCCCATCCATGCAAAGGATCCTGCACGCCATCCGGTCGGGGAAATATAACATCGTCAACATTGCCCGGAAAAACTATTACTACGGCGTATTTTGTCACAATGCGTTTGTGGATCGCATGAATCGCATTTTCAAAAAAGATGCCATAGATTTTACCGGCAACACCATCCATAACTTTGGCAGGGTCGCCGTACCGAAAAAGACAATTTGTTTTCTGGATTCGCATAAATACTACGTCCACCACTTTATTTCGAATACGTCAAAAAGCTATTTGCATGTGATGGACCGATACACGGACACGGAACCGGAGATGCCGGTCGAATCTCTTCCCAGGACAAGGCTTTGTGCACGTATGGCCAAAGTTTTTGTGCGGAACTATTGCTTCGGCGGGGCTTATAAAGCCGGTTTCCCTGGCCTGTTCCTCGTTTTGAACACGATGTACTACAGGGCGCTCACGAGGATGAAGCAGTATGAGCGCAAGCATGGCCTGAACGTGGAAGCGATCCTTGTCCGCAACGACCCCGAACGAACCGCACTGCTCGAATCCTGCCGTGCCGCGGCATCGGATGCACCCTAGCCATTCTCAGTTCTTCTGGTTTGGACGTGCCGGATCGGCCTGAAGTGATCCAGTGGCCATGAACCGTTCCATGGCCTTGGTGGCGCAGTTGCCGCCGCACAAGTGATAGATTCCCGGGCTGCGGCAGACGCTTGCATCCCAGGGCAACAGGGTGAAGCTGCGCAACGGTTGGTCCTCCTCGCAGCAATCCACCTCACCCAGGCGCACCATCCACCAGTGATTCACCACTCGCTTTTCCCGCCCGCAAACGTCACAGGTAAAGGCCTCGTCCCACGTCATGCGATCCACCCTGTACAACCCACCCCACTACTTTAGAGCGAACGGGCCGCCTTGGGGATTCATCGGCTGGATTCCGGCCCATATCTGCTGAAAGGCATGTACTTTGGCATTTCGAGTAGGCCTTCCAGCCTCATTCGGATATCAAAGGGGAATCGCATTCGCACTCTGATTGGCTTGCAAATCTGCAGCAGGCGCTTAGGATTTCCGCGAACGATACCAAAATCCTGAGGATTTGTATCTTCTGCAGGATGCCTAAATTATTTACGCTGATCGCAAAAAATAGTATCGTTTGAGCATGGCCCATCCACCCTGTATCTCTTGTGACTCAACCACGTTTACCCATTTTCTGCGCACCCATGATCGTCATTACGGAGTACCGGGCGAATTTAATCTCGCACGTTGCAGCGGCTGTGGATTAGTCCGGCTGGATCCGATGCCGACAAAGGAAGAATTATCGAATTTCTATGCGGACGATTATTATGCATATAAGCCACTTCGAGTTGATCCCTGGTTCAAGCGCATTGCCAAAAGAGTCCTCTGCATCAAAATAAACACCCATAATCCCAAGTTTCAAAATCCAGGCAGATTTTTGGATATTGGCTGTGGAAGTGGAGATTACATGCAGGTCATGCAGGCTAAAGGATGGAAGGTCTGTGGAGTCGAGCCGAGTGCATTTGGATCAGGTCAAGGACAGTCCGCGGGATTGGATATTTTCCACGGAACGCTACTGGCAGCAAAATTTCAATCCAACTCGTTTGACTACATCCGATCCAATCATTCCTTCGAGCACATGCCAAATCCCGTTGAAGTCCTGAATGAGATTTTTAGAATACTAAAGCCTCAAGGGAAACTATTTATCGGAATTCCCAACATGGGCAGCCTGCCATACCGGATATTTGGGCGATATTGGTGGTATCTAGGGGCTCCTCTTCATACCTACACCTACAATGTTTCAAATATTTCCATGCTTTTAAGGCGTTCTGGATTTTCGATTGATAAAGTTTACTTCCATTCAAATTATGCGAGCCTGCTAGGAAGCTTACAAATATATTTGAACCGAAAAAATCGCAGAAATTCCAGCGAGGGAAAGCTCATCCGAAATCCACTCCTAATGTTGATATCTAATATCGCCATGTGGGTGGTGGATCGCATAGGCCAAGGTGACGCCATCGAGGTAATTGCAACCAAGCCTCAATAGCGACTCCGCCCTGAGTTGACTCCAAGACCCACGCGAGAGAGAGTCGCCACGACCAAATAAACTGGATTACTCGGAAGTCTCAGCGCGATAAATCCGTAGTAAGCGCGCAGGATTGCCGCACACGATTCCGAAGTCTGGCACATCCTTGTCCACCACGGTCAGCGCGCCTACGACGGCGTAACGCCCGATGCGCACATTGGGCAGAATCACGCTGCCATAGCCGATAAACGCGCCCTCTCCAATTTCTATGAAGGAATCTTCATCCTGTATCTTGTCACCCATTTTTTCGCCCGCCGCATTACCCAGAAATGGATGGGCCGTGTCAACGACCGCGCAGTTTCCAGTTATAGAAACCTTGTCGCCGATGTAAATTTTTGACTGGCAAATGATATGAACATTCTGCTCAAGGTTGACATTATTTCCGATTCTCAATTCCGGGACGCGATGGGAAAAGGGCCGGATGGCTTCTAACCGTGCTCCCGGACGGATGAAAACATTGTCGCCAAGGTGCATATACTGCGGGTTGGTGAGCAGCAGAGGCCTGCCAATGCGGCAACAGTTACCCATGCTACCGAAGAACCAGCGATAGAACCAAGCCGTCTTGCAGCGTGTGCCCACCCCAGAGAGCCACACGCATTTTGCGTGCAGAGGCATATGAAAAAAGGCTCGGAGTTTACGCGTGATGTTCATGGATAGTATGACCGTTCAATCTCCTCTGCAGGGCAAGCCCTACAGCCAGCAGCGAAACCGCCACGGCCAGCATGGCAAACCATGTCGCCCGGCGTGAATGTGATACGGATGCCGCAGAGGCTTGTTTGGGCAGGTGGGGAGATGTGATTTGGCCGACTGGATCCACAGCCCTTAGCCGAGCAACTACGGCCACGGCGAATCCATGGCTGTACCTGAGACTGATGGAGCAAGGAGCCCCCACTCCGTTGGCAGTGAGAGATAGTGCCCCCGACACTGCATGAGAAACTTCCACGCGAGTGTCATCCACGGGAAGCCAGCGCGCATCGTGTTCCATCGCCGCTCGCAACCCTGCGTAGATACGATTCACCACACGATCTGGATGCTCAAAGACCGTCGGCATCCACGTTCCCACAGGCTCCGTGCGGGGAGCCTCCAGCCCGCTGGATATGGGTGAGGACTCCGCCTCGGCCACGGCTGCATCGAGATAGGATTCCAGCTCCATCTCCAATGCGTGCATGGCTTCAGGATGTGTCTCGCGCGCACGGTGCAAAAGATCCCGCTGCCAATAGGCATCGACCTCGGAGCGATCGCGGTCGTCATCTGATTTAGAGTGCGCCATCAGGCGATAGGTATCGACGCGAAGGAAAAACGGCTTGCCCGTCTTACGCACCTGCCCAACTGCTGCGCCGACTGCCACGATCAATTCTTCCGGATTCCATGTATTCGCACGCAGCGTGGGGATGCCAAAGGCCTGCGCGCGCGCCTCTATGTCGCCGCTGAGTGTCTGCTTCTGTGATGTGCTTTGTGCATACAGATTATTTTCCAGAACGATCAGAAGTGGCAATCCCCAAACAGAGGCAAGATTCAATGTCTCGTAGACAGACCCCTCACCCAGCGTTCCATCCCCGATAAAGACACCAGTAATGTCATCTGTTTTGGCTAACTTCTGAGCATAGGCAATGCCCGCGGATACCGGAACAATGCCTCCCTGGATACCATTGCTGAACACGTTGCCATCGCAGATATGCTGACTGCCACCGCGTCCGCGGCAGATTTCAGCCTCGCGGCCCATGATCTCCGCAAATAATCCCACGTAATTTTCTGTGCGCGCCAGATAGTGTCCGTGGCAACGGTGATTGCTAAAGAGAACATCCGCGGGCCGCAGGTGCTCCGCGATGGCAACGCCCGTCCACTCCTGTCCAACGCAGGTATGGACGGTGCCAAAAAGGCGGCCTTCTGAAAACAGCTTTAACAACCGCTGCTCAAACAGGCGAATCCCCAGCGCTTTGCGAAGCAAGCGTGGCTCCGGCAAGGAGGGTAAGGTTGCAGGCATCTCGACTTGTTTTAGGGTCGCCATCGGTTGCTATCCACCATCATACGGGGAGTGCCAACTGAGCCGAGCGCACAATGTTGGCCACACTTAATCCTTGCCGCGCACGCAGTTGCTCCTGCGTCCCAGCCACTTTAATCGAAGTACGACCAAGCCGCAGCGGGGTATACGAGATTGCCTTGCCAGAACGAGCAATAATTTCTGCTACCAGCGAACCCAATCCACCCTGACCATGTTCTTCGACAGTAAGAATGGCCGAGGTCTCCGAGAGTGCTGCAAGAATTGCCCTTTCATCGATGGGAACTAGAAATGGCATACTCACGACTCGTATCGACTTGCCTGCGGCCTGCAGCTGATCTGCGGCCGCCAACACGCTGGCCAACATGCCCCCCGTGCTGATGATGGTCAGCTCGCTGCCGGGACGTACTTGGATGGACTCCCCTATGGAGATTTTTAGCGGATGTTGATGCAGCACCGGCTCGCCAGCTTTTCCGAGGCGCAAATACATCGGCCCCTGTACTTGACAGGCCAGCCGGGTGATAGCCCGCGCTTCATATGGATCGCCCGGCGCAACGACCGTCATGTTGGGCATGGCCGACATCACGGCCAGATCTTCGACGCCATGATGCGTGTATCCGTGACTGCCGTAGGCCAAGCCTCCGCCGACAGAAACAATTTTCACATTCAGGTTGTGATAACAGACATCGTTGCGAATTTGCTCCAAACAGCGCATCACGGGAAAGTTGGCGATGGAGTAAGTGAAGACGGTCTTGCCTGTGAGCGCCAAGCCAGCGGCAATTCCAGTCATATTCTGCTCGGCGACTCCAGCATTCAAGTAGCGATTGGGAAAGCGATCCGCGAATGCCTCCAAAACAGAGTAGCAAAGATCGCCGCAAACCAGCCAGATGCGCTCATCCATCTCCGCCAGGGTGCAGAGTTCTTCAATAAAAGCAGTCCTCATGCGCCCACTCCAAGTTCGCGCAAAGCCATCTCCATTTGCTCCGCGGTGGGGCATTTGTAGTGCCAGGCCAAGGTGTCTTCCATGAAGCTGATCCCTTTGCCTTTCACAGTATGGGCAATGACGACGCTGGGCTTGCCGGGCTGCAAAGGTAACGCTGAAAATGTGGCGGACATCTGTTCCATGTTATGGCCATCCACTTCCAGCACTTCCCACCGAAATGCGCGAAATTTGTCAGCCAATGGATTGAGGTCCAAAATCTCTTGTACGCGCCCAAAGCTCTGTATTTTGTTGTAGTCGACGATGAGCACTAAATTGTCGAGCTGAAGCTGGGGCGCAAACAGGATGGCCTCCCAGTTCGAGCCTTCATCTAGCTCGCCATCA
>DAHUZD010000314.1 GCA_027306745.1 Acidobacteriaceae bacterium | reverse complement strand
CCACAAACTTGCGGTCGGCATCGGCGCAGCCCGGCGGCAGGATGAGTTTCTGTGTCTTGGGATCGACTGTGGCCTTTTGCACCAGACTCCAACCCTTGACGAAATAGGGGGTGGCCTTCGAGGGGTCCACCGCGATGGCCTTATCTGCGGCCGCACCGGCCGCATCGCCCAGCCCTGCCTGGTAGAGCACGGCAGCCTCATTGCCGTAATACATGGCCGCTTGTGTGGGCATGATACTCGCAGCAGATTCAAAGGCAGCCACGGCTTCGTCGGATTTTCCGGCCTTGGCATAGGTCGTTCCCAGGTCGTTGTAAGAGGCGGCGATCAACTCCGGCTTGGGCGGCTTGGCTGCCTGCAAAAGTTCAACTGACTTTTTGTAGCTGGCAATGGCGTCATCGTATTGCTTCATTCCGGCCTGGCTTGCGCCCAGTTCATACCAGAGCAGGCCCTCAGTGGGGTTGATCTGGACCGCTTGTTGATTCAATGCCAGCGCCTGCTGAAAGTTGTTGGCCGCACGGTCGGCACGCGCCTGGAGAATCAGGCTGTTCAGGTTCTTGATCTGGAGATTTTCCTTGGTGATGCTGGCATTTTTAATGCGCGCCTCGTCCAGCGCTTTGCGCGTTGCTTCTGGAAGCTTGTCAATGTACGCCTTGCGCGTCATATCGAAGTCCACCTGAACGTCTGCGCCTGCGGGGAAGTTGACGTTGTTCTGTGAGTCCAAAATGTTGTGCAGCGTGCCGGCCGCATCTGATTCCTGCTTCGTGATGGAAGCCGTGCCTGCCTGCGGGGCTTTCTGCACCTGCACGTTATAGGTGGCCGAAGCGATACCGTCGCCTTTGTAGTCGCCGTTGGTATCCGTGTCAAAACTGTATTTGACGGCGTTGTTCTCATCCGTCAGCAAAATCTTGGCAAATGCAACGGGTGAGCCTAGCGGGTCCTGTACGTGGCCGTGAATTTTGGCCGGTGTTGCGGCCAGTCCCAGCCTGGTCATTGCCAACAGGGCCATCAACCAAAGAGTCTTGCGCATTTTTCTCTCTCCTTGCCGCAATGCATTTTTAGCAAGGCGGACATTCTGAATCAACAACGAACAGACAATTATAATTCGCCGCCTGCGGGGTTGGCTGCTGGATTCTTACGAGGAGTATGGGATGGGGTCTTGCAGCCCGGCCTCGGCAAAGGCGCGCAGGCGCAGAGCGCAGCTCTCGCACTTGCCGCAGGCGTTGGATTGCTCCGCATAACACGACCAGGTGGAGGCGAAGGGCGCGTTGAGCTCCATGCCCAGGCGGACGATCTGATTTTTCTTCAGGGCGATCAGCGGCGTGACCACTTCGATGCCGCCATCGCGCGTGCCGGTGCGGATGAGTTGCTGGAAGGCCTGATAGTAGGCTGGGCGGCAATCGGGGTAGCCGGAGCTGTCCTGCTCCACGGCACCGATAAAGATTTTTTTTGCGCCGACGACCTCGGCCCAACTGACAGCGGCAGAGAGAAAATGCGCATTGCGGAAGGGAACGTAGGTAACGGGAATCTGCGCGCCAATCTCTGCCGCGGGCGGCGCATCGGGAATGGCGATGGAGGTATCGGTAAGCGCCGAGCCGCCGATCTGGCGGAACAGATCCATGCGCAACGCTAGAAAATGCCGGATGCCAATCGTCGCAGCCACGGCGCGCGCGCTTTGCAGTTCGCGCTGTTCCGTGCGCTGGCCATAGCTGAAGTGCAGCGCGTAGACCTCATGCTCGCGCGCGGCCAGCGTGGCGCAAACGGCCGAATCCATGCCGCCGGAGAGGCAAACGACTGCGCGGGATTTTTCCGGTGTGCTCATGTACATATTCCTGACGGCTGCGCCTGACTTGTATTGTGCCTGCGTGCGCAGTGCGGCAGCAAACTGCGTGGAAGGCTAGACGCCCTTGGTTTGCGGTTCCCAGATGAATTTGTGAATTTGCAGACTCAGGCGCGCGGGTAATCCGTCGGTCAGCATCCAGTCCACCAGCGCTTGTGGGTCGAGCATACAGTTGGCGGCATCGCGTGCGGCGGCGGGAGTTTTCAAAAATGCGGGCGAAAGCAAAATCTGCCCGCAGCGCCCTGCCA
>DAHUZD010000131.1 GCA_027306745.1 Acidobacteriaceae bacterium | reverse complement strand
TTTCACCCGACGCGCAATCGCCGGGTCAACGAGTTGGTGGGCCTGCTTCTGCTGGTCACCAGCCTCCTTCTGCTCCTCTCCCTGCTCTCTTACACACCTGCGGACCCATCGCTGGACACAGCAGGGGGGTACCTGTCGGGGCGTCCCGCGCACAACTGGGCTGGCCTGTTGGGCGCGGGCGTCAGTGATCTGCTGCTGCAAGCCGAAGGGATGGCCGCCTTTTTGCTGCCCATTCTTTTTGCCGGCTTTGGCTGGGCCTGGATGCGCTCCCGCGCCACGCAGTCACCCGTATCGAAACTGATCGGCATCGCGCTCTGGCTGCTCTTTGCACCGGCGCTCTTTGGCCTGCTACCGGGCCACTTGCTGTGGATGCACTCCATCCCGCTCGAAGGCCTGCTGGGGCGCTTGATCGCCGATCTGCTGCTGCATTACCTGAACTACCCCGGAGCGTGTGTGTTGACTCTGGCGCTGGTGGCCGCCGCGCTCTACCTGACAACCACCTTCTCCATCAGCAGCGCTCGCGCCTGGGCCGCCGTGCGCTTCGCCTTTGTGCTGGCCTGGCGTGACCGCTGGCGCAACTGGAAACAGGCCCGCGCCGAACGCAAGGCCCTCCGCGCGCAAGAGAAGCTCGAAGCCCGGCAGCGCAAGGCCGAGGCACGCATGGCCCGGCAGGATGCGCCCTCCACGGCTGCCATGCTGGACGAAGAGGCGCTGGAGATTCCCGCACGCACGCGCAAGCTGCCCGACCTTTGGGAGCAGCAATCCTCGTCGGGCCGCGCGATTTCCGCCCCGCCAGCACCGGCGCAGCCTGCCGTTGCAGCCTTCGCATCGGAGATGGCTGATCTCGAAGAGGAAACAGGGCCGGTTGCTGCCCCTATGACCACCAAGCCCACCGCGGTCGCAGAAAACCTGACCATTGGTACGCGCGCTGACGCAGCTCTCAAAACCGTCACTGTGACGCCAAAAAATGTCCACGGCTTCCGCCTGCCGCCCAGTTCCCTGCTCCACCGCAGTGAGGATCATTCCGTCATCCGCGAAGATGTTTTGCGGCAAGAGGCGCAGACGCTCGTTGAAAAATATGCTGAGTTTGACGTCAACGGCCAAGTGGTGCAGATCAATCCCGGCCCGGTCGTCACCACATTTGAATTTCGGCCCGACGCGGGCGTCAAATATAGCCGCGTCACTGGCCTCTCTGACGACCTGTGCCTGGCCATGCGCGCAGAAAGCATTCTGATCGAACGTATGGCGGGCAAAAGCACCGTCGGCATTCAGGTGCCCAACGCCGAGCGTGAGACCATTTGGCTGCGCGATGTTGTCGAGTCCGAAAATTTTTCCGCCAGCAAATCCAAGCTGACGCTGGCCATGGGCAAAGACATCAACGGCCGCATCGTTCACGCCGACCTGTCCACCATGCCGCATGTGCTCATCGCCGGTTCCACTGGCAGCGGCAAATCCGTGGCCATCAACGCCATGATTATGTCCGTACTCTTCAAGGCCACGCCGGAGCAGGTACGCCTGATCCTGGTGGATCCCAAGCGCGTGGAGCTGGGTATGTATGAAGGCGTGCCGCATCTCTTCACGCCCATCATCACGGAGCCAAAGCTGGTCGCCAACGCGCTGCGCAACGCCGTGCGCGAGATGGAGCGTCGCTTGAAGCTGCTGGCCAGCCGCAGCGTGCGCAACATCGACCAGTACAACAAGCTCTTTGAGAACACCACGCCTGGCCTCTTCGATGAAAACACCGGCGAAGAGGAAAAGCCGCTGCCATACATCGTCATCATCATTGACGAGTTGGCCGATCTGATGATGCTCGACAAGGCCAATGTGGAAGAGGCCATCACGCGCCTGGCGCAGATGGCGCGCGCGGTAGGTATCCACCTGGTTCTGGCCACGCAGCGGCCGAGCGTGGACGTGATCACCGGCCTCATTAAGGCCAACGTGCCCACCCGCATCAGCTTCAGGCTGGCCACCAAGGTGGACTCGCGGACCATCATCGACACCAACGGCGCCGAGGCTCTGCTGGGGCGCGGCGACATGCTGTTTCTACCGCCCGGCACCAGCCGCCTGATGCGC
>DAHUZD010000284.1 GCA_027306745.1 Acidobacteriaceae bacterium | reverse complement strand
CCTGTGGCTGCTGCTCAAAGTCTTCGCCAGTGGCTGCACCGCGATGACCGGCGTGGAAGCCGTCAGCAATGGAGTTACAGCCTTCCGCGATCCCACAACAAAAAACGCCAAGCAAACGCTAACGGTCATCATTGCCCTGTTGACCGTTCTGCTGGCGGGCATCGCGCTGCTATGTCGCGCCTACAACATTGGAGCTACGGATCCAACCGGCGGACACTACCAAAGCGTGCTTTCACAATTGACGCTGGCGGTGATGGGCCGAGGATTTTTTTATTACACGACGATTGGCTCCATCCTGCTGGTGCTGGCGCTTTCTGCCAACACGGCCTTTGCTGACTTTCCCCGGCTCACACGCGCCATTGCCCTCAACAATTATCTGCCGCATGTTTTTGTGCTGCGCGGCAGACGCCTGCTTTACTCTTTCGGCATCTTCGCACTGGTCTTCCTAACAGGCTTTTTGCTGATCCTCTTTGGCGGCATCACAGACCGGCTGATTCCGCTCTATGCGATCGGCGCGTTCCTGGCTTTCACACTTTCCCAGGCCGGCATGGTGATGCACTGGCGCAGGCATCGTGGCCCGGGCAGCCAGAAACGCATGTTCGTCAACGGCGTGGGCGCGGTGGCCACGGGCATCACCACGTTGGTGGTGCTGATCGCAAAGTTTATTGAAGGTGCCTGGGTCACGGCGCTCCTGATTCCCTTGCTGATCGTGCTCATGCAGATGGTTCGCCGCCACTACAAACGTGTCGCCCAGCTCACTGAATACCGCGCACCGCTCACTCTCAGCGATGAAGAGCCGCCCATTGTGGTTATCCCCATCGATCATTGGAGCCGCATCACGGAAAATGGAATGCGATTTGCACTCTCGATTTCACCGGAGGTTCACGCCGTGCATGTCGCCACCGACGAAGACGAGACGACGTTAAACCGGGAGTGGGAGCGCATCGTTGCCGCACCGCTCCGATCGGCGCAGCGTCCAGTGCCCAAACTGACATTGCTTCGCTCGCCCTACCGTTTCATCATTGCGCCCATAGTGCAATTTGTCTTCGATTTGGAGGCGAAGTATCCGTCGCGCACTATCGCCGTGCTGATTCCAGAGCTGGTGGTGCGCCGCTGGTATCAAAATCTTCTGCACAATCAGCGCGCGGAGTTGCTGAAGGTCGCGCTGCTGCTCAAGGGCGATGGAAGAATTCTAGTCATCAACATTCCCTGGTATCTGGATCCGCCCGATGCGCGTCCTGCACAATGGAAGGGAAGCGCATAGCCGATTTCTCTGCGCAATGTCATGGATGGAACAGCCTTCAATCGTCTCCGTGTGGTGCTGGTGGCGCCGCGCAATCCACTCAACATTGGCGCTGCCGCGCGCGCGATGAGCAACTTCGGCTGCGCGGATCTGCGGCTGGTCAACCCTTACGCCCCATCCTTCCGCGAGGCGCGCTCCGCCGTAGGTGCAGCCAGCCTGCTGGCCAGCGCGCAGGTGTATGCGACGGTGGCTGAGGCAGTCGCAGACTGTGCACTCATCGTGGGCACCACCGCCGTGGGTGCGCGCGAGGTTTTGCATCCATTGCATTCCCTGCCGCAAGCCGCTCCCATGATGCGCTCCGCCATGCAGTCCACGCATGCCGCGCTGCTGTTCGGTTCCGAAAAAACCGGCCTCACCAAGGCCGACCTCAGCCATTGCCACTGGCTTCTGCGCATTCCCACACAGGCGGAAAATTACTCCATGAATCTGGGCCAGGCTGTCGCCGTCTGCATGTATGCGCTGGCTACGGCGGAGGCGCAAACCGCGCCAGAGGCACCGCCAGCGCCGAACGCGTCCCGAATGAGTCCGCGCTCGACCGCCGCGCCAGAGGAGTTGGAACGGCTGCTCACGGTGCTGATGGATGTGGTGCACCACAGCCAGACGCGGCGCGTGCAATCCGACGCGCGGTACGCGGAGCATTTACGCCGCCTGCTGCTACGCCTGAACCCTGGGCACAGAGACACGCAGATTCTACTCGGCATTCTGCGCCGCGTGTTGTGGCGCTTGCAGGAAAAATAATCGCGCAGCAAAAAGCCGCTCCAGCAGGAGCGGATTTTTTTGCAAGGTTGCTTGGTTTATTTTCCAGCGGCGACTGCCTGGCGCAGCGGTTGCTCGGCAGCATTCTGGCTGAGGTATTGATCGACGGCAGCAGCGGCTTTGCGGCCCTCTGCAATCGCCCAGACCACCAGCGACTGGCCACGACGCATATCGCCCGCCGCAAACACACCGGGCACGGAAGACATGTAGTTCGCATCCGTAGCCACGTTGCCGCGCGCGTCCACGTTGACGCCCAACTGGTCGATCATGCCCGCGCGCACCGGCCCCATAAAGCCCATGGCCAGCAGCACCAAGTCCACGTCCAGTACATGCTCGCTGCCGGGGATGGGTTCAAACTTCGGCGCAGGCCCCACACGCACGGCATGTAGCTTGGTCACGTTGCCCCGCGCGTCGCCCTCAAAGCGCGTGGTGGCAATGCCCCAATTGCGCTTGCCGCCCTCTTCATGTGCGCCTTCTGTGCGCAGTTGCAGCGGCCACATCGGCCACGGAGTCTGCGGCGAGCGCTCCTTGGGCGGCTCCGGCATAATCTCAAACTGCTCAACACTCTTGGCGCCCTGGCGATGGCAGGTTCCCAGGCAATCCGCGCCCGTGTCGCCGCCACCGATGATGACCACGCGCTTGCCCGTGGCCAGAATGCTCTCCGCATCGGGAATCGTGTCGCCCTCATTGCGCTTGTTGGCCTGCGGCAAAAACTCCATCGCGTAGTGGATGCCCTTCAGTTCACGTCCGGGCACCTTCAAATCGCGCGGATGTTCGGCTCCACCCGTCAGCAGAATCGCGTCGAAGTCGCGCTTCAGATCTTCAACAGACACGTTATGGCCTACGTGCGCGTTGGTAACAAACTTTACGCCCTCGGCCTGCATCTGTTCCAATCGCCGGTCGAGCACATGCTTTTCCAGCTTGAAGTTCGGAATGCCATAGCGCAACAATCCGCCGATGCGATCGGCTTTTTCAAAGAGCGTGACCATGTGTCCAGCGCGGCGCAATTGCTGCGAGGCAGCCAGGCCCGCTGGGCCAGAGCCAACCACGGCCACGCGCTTGCCGGTGGCGTAGGCGGGCGGTTCCGGGTGAATCCATCCCTCGGCAAAGCCACGCTCGATGATGTTTTTCTCAATCTGCTTGATCGTCACCGGCGGATTCGTGATGCCCAGCACGCAGGCGGCCTCGCACGGAGCGGGGCAGATGCGTCCGGTGAACTCTGGAAAGTTGTTGGTCGCATGCAAACGACGCAGCGCATCCTTCCAGCGGTCGTGATAGACCAGATCGTTCCAGTCAGGAATCAGATTGTTGACCGGGCAACCGGTGTTGCAGAAGGGCACGCCGCAATCCATGCAACGCGCGCCCTGCGTGCGCAGCTTGTCCTCTGGCAGATCGCGGTAAATCTCAAACCAATCG
This sequence comes from Acidobacteriaceae bacterium, assembly GCA_027306745.1. Lineage (GTDB taxonomy): Bacteria > Acidobacteriota > Terriglobia > Terriglobales > Acidobacteriaceae > JAJZCX01. Next base: position 3,834 of record DAHUZD010000284.1, on the reverse strand, counting down.
TGAACGCGCTCCTCTACCGGACGGCGCAAGGCAACCTCGCGCGCGTATTCCATGAAGCCGGTGTCCTTACCCATGCTGCACCTGCCCAACTTGAATTTGTGATGCCAACTCCGCTCCGGGGATGTAAAGATCCTTGGCGCGGCTAATGCCGAGCACGCGCTTGTACTCGTGCGGGAAAACCTGAATGAAGCGCGGCAGAGCCTCATCCCAGTGCGTAAGAATCCACTGCGCACGCGCGCTGCCGGTCATCTTGTGGTGGCGTTCGATCCAGCCGCGCAGCAAGGTTACATCCTGCGCTGCGCTCACCGGCTCCAAATCCACGGAGGCGGTATTGCAACGCTTCTGCGTAAAGTCACCCTTTTCGTCGAAGACATAGGCGATGCCGCCGCTCATGCCTGCGGCAAAGTTGCGTCCGCATTGGCCCAGCACCAGCACCAACCCCTTGGTCATGTATTCGCAGCCGTGGTCGCCAACGCCTTCCACCACCGCCGTGGCGCCGGAGTTGCGTACAGCGAAACGCTCGCCCGCCACACCGTTGAAGAAGGCCTCGCCGCTGGTCGCTCCATACAGAACGACGTTGCCGACTATGATGCTTTCTTCCGCGGCAAAGCCAGACTTCGGTGACGGATACACAACGATGCGCCCGCCAGAAAGCCCCTTGCCCACGTAGTCGTTGGCTTCGCCTTCCAAACGCAGAGTAACGCCTGCGGGCAGAAACGCGCCAAAGCTCTGGCCTGCGGAGCCGGTGAAGTCGAGTTGAATCGTTCCATCCGGCAGGCCGGCCATGCCATAGCGGCGGGCAATTTCTCCGCCTAACATCGTGCCGACCGTGCGATGAACGTTGCGAATGGAGAAGCTGGCCTGCACCGGAGTCTTTTTCTCCAGCGCTGGACGCGCGGCAGCGATCAGTTGATGATCCAGCGCCTGCTCCAGTCCGTGATCCTGCGCCTGCACGCAATGGCGCGCCACGCGCGCGGGCAGCGGCGGCGCATACAGGATCGACGACAGATCAATGCCCTTGGCCTTCCAGTGGTCGATGGCTGGCTGCGCTTCCAGCATGTCCACGCGGCCCACCATTTCGTCAAACTTGCGGAAGCCCATCTGCGCCATATACTCGCGCACCTGCTCGGCCAAGTAGAAGAAGAAGTTGATAACGTGCTCCGGCTGGCCCGTGAACTGTTTGCGCAGCTCGGGGTCTTGCGTCGCAATGCCGACCGGGCAGGTGTTCAGATGGCACTTGCGCATCATGATGCAGCCCATGGCGATCAACGGCGTGGTGGCAAAGCCAAACTCCTCCGCTCCCAACAGCGCGGCGATGGTGACATCGCGGCCCGTTTGCAACTTGCCGTCCGTCTGCACGCGAATGCGACTGCGCAGATCGTTCAACAAGAGCACCTGCTGCGTCTCGGCCAAGCCGAGCTCCCACGGCAGACCCGCGTGCTGAATCGAACTGATCGGCGATGCGCCGGTTCCGCCCGTGTCACCGCTAATGAGCACCAGATCCGCATGGGCCTTGGCCACGCCTGCGGCCACCGTGCCCACGCCCACCTCGGCAACCAGCTTCACGGAAACGCGCGCCTGCGGATTCACGTTCTTCAGGTCGTAGATCAACTGCGCCAAATCTTCGATGGAGTAAAGGTCGTGGTGTGGCGGCGGAGAAATCAACCCCACGCCCGGCGTCGAGTGACGCACGCGCGCGATGACTTCATCCACCTTGTGCCCGGGCAACTGGCCGCCCTCGCCGGGCTTGGCGCCCTGCGCCATCTTGATCTGCAACTCGTCGGCATTCACCAGATATTGCGCCGTCACGCCAAAGCGTCCCGATGCAACCTGCTTGATGGCGCTGCGGCGCAGATCGCCGTTGGCGTCGCGCGTAAAGCGCACCTCATCCTCGCCGCCCTCGCCGGTGTTCGACTTGCCACCAATGCGATTCATGGCGATGGCCAGCGTCTCGTGCGCCTCTTTGCTGATCGAACCGAAGGACATCGCGCCGGTCGTAAAGCGCTTGACGATCTCCTTGGCTGGCTCGACCTCATCCAGCGACACCGGATTCTTGGCCGTCTTGATGCGCAGCAATCCGCGCAGAGTGTTTAGCTCGCGAGTCTGGTTGTCGAGCGCGTCTGTGTATTCCTTGAACGTTTTCGGATTGCCTTGCGTCACCGCGTGCTGCAATTTGCTGATGGTCTGCGGATTGAGAACATGCCGTTCGCCGTTGACGCGATAGTGCAGCGCGCCCCCCACGTCGAGATCGGTCTCGCAATCCGTCAACGCACGGAAGGCATACTCATGCTTCATCTGCGCTTCACGCGCCAGCACGTCCAGGCCGATGCCGCCAATGCGCGAAGCCGTTCCGGCAAAATACTTCTCCGCCAGTTCTTCATTCAAGCCCACGGCCTCAAACACCTGCGCGCCGCGGTAGCTTTGCAGCGTGGAGATGCCCATCTTCGAGAAGGTCTTCATCAGACCCTTGTTGATGGCCTTCACAAAATTCTTCTGCGCCACCTCCGGCGTCACACCCTCTGGCAGACGGTCGAGCAGCGACAGCTCACGAATCGACTCAATCGCCAGATACGGATTCACTGCGCTGGCGCCATAACCAATCAGCAGTGCGAAGTCCATCACCTCGCGCCGCTCGCCCGACTCGACGATCAGCGCCACCTGTGTACGCGTCTCCTCCTGCACCAGCAGGTTGTGCACTGCGGCCAAGGCCAGCAGACTGGGGATGGGCGCATACCGCGCATCCACTCCGCGGTCCGAAAGAATCAACAACGAGTAGACAGAACGCACGGCCAGCGAAGCACGCTGGCACAACTCCTCCAACCCACGGCGCAAACCAGCCTCGCCCTCTTCCGCGCGGAAGAGCGCTGGCAGCGTGGTGGCCAACAGGTCTCCACGCGAAATGCGGCGCAGCTTCTCCAAATCAGAGTTGTTCAGAATCGGATGCGGCAGCTTCAGCGTGTGGCAGTTTTCTGGATTCTCTTCCAGAATGTTCCGCTCCGTGCCAATGAAGCTCATCATCGACATCACCATCTCTTCACGGATTGGATCGATCGGCGGATTCGTCACCTGCGCGAACAACTGCTTGAAATAGTTGAAGAGCATCTGTGGGCGATCCGACAAGCAGGCCAGCGGCGTGTCCACGCCCATGGAGCCAATCGGCTCTTCGCCCTTGGCTGCCATCGGCTCCAGCACCATCTTGACGTCTTCTTCTGTGTAACCAAAAGCACGCTGCCTGCGCAGCAACGTTTCATGGTGTGTGCCATGCACGCGCAACGGCTTCGGCAACTGCTCCAGCGTAACTTGATGCTCCTTGAGCCATTCTCCGTAAGGCTGACGCGCGGCCAGCGACTGCTTGATCTCCTTGTCGGAGATGATGCGCTGCGCCACGGTGTCCACCAGAAACATTTTTCCCGGCTGCAAGCGGCCCTTCTTTTCGACATTCTCCGGCGCAACGTCAAGCACGCCCGCCTCAGAGGCCAGCACCACCAAGCCATCCTTGGTGACCACGTAACGGCCCGGGCGCAGACCATTGCGGTCCAGTGTGGCGCCGATCATGCGGCCATCGGTGAAGGCAATCGCCGCCGGACCATCCCACGGCTCCATCAGCGAGGCGTGATACTCGTAAAACGCGCGCTTCTCCGGCTTGATGTGCGGATTGCCCGACCAAGCCTCTGGACTCAGCATGGCCATGACGTGCGGCAACGAGCGGCCCGATTGAAAGAGCAACTCCACCGCATTGTCAAAGGCCGCAGAATCGCTGCCGCCGGGCGTGACAATCGGAAACAGCTTTTTGATGTCCTCGCCGAAGAGTGGTGAATCCAATACGGATTGGCG
>DAHUZD010000280.1 GCA_027306745.1 Acidobacteriaceae bacterium | reverse complement strand
GGGCAGTCACAACCCGGAGCCGCACGTATGAGCGCCGCGGAAAAATCAGCAGAGAAGCCAACACTGCACCATGCCGACGCTGCGGCAGCCATTGCGCGTGAGGCTGGAGCCTTGCTGCGCGAGCATTACCGGCGCGGCGTGGCCACCGAGTATAAGGGCGAGGTGGATTTGGTCACCATCGCTGATCGAGAAAGCGAGCAATTGATCGTGCGCCGCTTGCAGGCGCAGTGGCCCCAGCACGGCATTTTTGGCGAAGAGGGAACACGCTCGCAACTGGAATGCGAGTTCCGCTGGTACGTGGACCCGCTGGATGGCACGACAAATTTTGCGCATGGCTTCCCGGCCTTTTGCGTCTCGATGGGGCTGGAGCGCAGGCCGCCGGGCCTTGCCGCCGATGCCGATGGCGAGCTGGTGGCTGGCGTGGTCTACGATCCGCTGCGAGATGAGATGTTTGTTGCCGAACAAGGCCAGGGCGCGTATCTGAATGGGAAGCGCATGCATGTTTCGGCTACGCACAGGCTGGCGGAGTCGCTGGTGGCCACCGGCTTTCCCAGTCAAAAGCGGCATGGCAATCCGAATGTGCATTTCTATCATGAGTTCACGCTGCGCTCGCATGGCGTGCGGCGGGCCGGTTCGGCTGCGTTGGATTTGGCGTACACCGCCTGCGGACGGCTGGATGCGTTTTGGGAATTCAATCTAAACCCCTGGGATACCGCGGCTGGCGTGCTGTTGGTGCGCGAAGCTGGCGGCACGGTCACCGGCATGGATGGCGGCATTTTCCACCTGGACAGCCGCGAATTGCTGGCGACCAACGTGCACGTGCAGACGGAGATGAAGCGGCTTTTCGCTGACATGTTCGCCGGAAAAAATCTGGAGCCGATTCCGACCCCGGCGGAGTTTGCCGCGCAGCGGGCGGGCCAAGGCGCCCCCAAACAGAAACGTTGATGAACGTCAGTGATGTGCGTTGTGGCAGCGCGCGCCACAGGTTTGTTACAATCATGCTGTTCCGAGACTCAGCGCAAGGAGAATAAGACTGCACCATGGCATACGTAATTGCAGAACCCTGTATCGGTACCAAAGACACGGCTTGCGTCGATGCTTGCCCGGTGGATTGCATCCATCCGAAAAAGGATGAGGCTGCCTTTGGCGGTTCGGACCAACTGTTCATCGATCCGGTGGAGTGCATCGATTGCGGCGCCTGCGTTCCGGTCTGCCCAGTCTCGGCCATCTTTGCCGCTGACGATCTGCCAGAGAAGTGGCAGAGCTTTGCGCAGAAGAACGCCACGCACTACGGGCGGTAATCTCTTCGCCAGTTTCCAGGCACTACGCAGCGCGCGGCCGCAGGGCTGCGCGTTTGCTTTTTCCCGTAGAATTTTTTCATGATCCAGCATCAGGCAGAGGCAATTGTGCTGCGCACCTGGCCGGTGCAGGAGTCCGATCTGCTCATCTCGCTCTTTACGCGCGATCTGGGCCGGGTGCGCGGCGTGGCCAAGGCTGCGTTGAAGTCGCGTCGCCGTTTCGGCGGGGCATTGGAGCCGATGACGTGGGTGCGCGCCAGCTACGTCGAAAAGCCGCGACAGGAACTGGTGCGCATCGATCAATTTGAGCTGCTCAGCTCCCCCTTGGCTCAGCCGGTGGATTATCTGCGAGCCGCAGCGCTGGCTTTTTATGCCGAAGTGCTCGACAGCGTTCTGCCGGATCACGATCCCCAAGATGCGATCTTTCGCCTCACCCTGACGGTATTGGAGCAGACGCGCGCTGAGTTCTGCTGGTTGCCGGTGACCTATTTTTCCCTGTGGATCACACGCCTGTTGGGCTGGCTGCCCGCACTCGACCACTGCACGGACTGTGGCGCATCGTTGACCGGCGCAGCATATTTCCATGTGTTGAGTGATGGGCTAAGCTGCGTCGCGCATCGCAAGTCGAACAGTAGTCTGCTGGAGGCGGAGTCCTTGGCCACAGCACAAGCGATGGAGCGCGCACCGTTGATTGCGTTTGCCCGCGGCGAGCCATGGCCGCTCCAGCGCGCGCAGGATCTGCGCCGCTTCACCGTGCGTACACTGGAGCGGCACTTGGAGCGGCGACTGCAATCCGCCGCGGCGCTGCGGCAGTTGGGCGGCTAGTGGCGCTTGCTGCGGTAAAAATCATGCGGCACTTCAATCCTGCCGCATGAAACCGATACAATCGCAACAAGAACCATCTTGCAGTGCAAGGCCTGCGGCAACGCGGCGAGGACGGAACTTCTGGTGACGACGACGAAGCAGAGCGCAGCCACGCGGCCTGCGCTGACCTTTCAAGAACTTTTATTTACGCTGCAACGCTTCTGGGCGGAGCAGGGATGCATTTTGCAGCAGCCGTATGACGTGGAAGTCGGTGCGGGCACTATGTCGCCAGAGACATTTTTGCGCGTGCTGGGGCCAAAGCCGTATAGCGTGGCCTACGCGCAGCCTTCGCGCCGCCCCGCCGACGGCCGCTATGGCGAGAATCCCAACCGCCTGTTCAAACACACGCAGTTGCAGGTAATTTTGAAGCCGCCACCAACGAATATTCAGGAACTCTACTTGGAATCGCTCGTGGCCATTGGCATTGATCTGCGCCAACACGACATTAAATTCGAAGAGGACAATTGGGAGTCGCCCACGTTGGGTGCGTGGGGCATCGGCTGGCAGGTGATGCTTGACGGGCTGGAGATTACGCAGTTCACCTATTTCCAACAGTGCGGCGGCATTGATCTGGATCCCATCACGGGAGAAATCACGTATGGACTGGAGCGCATCGCCGCATTTTTGCAGGATGTGGATTCCATCTACGACATCATCTGGATGCGCGAGCCGAAGACGGGCCGCGCGGTCACTTATGGCGAAGTGCGCCTGGCC
>DAHUZD010000238.1 GCA_027306745.1 Acidobacteriaceae bacterium | reverse complement strand
TATGATGAGTTTTTGATGATCTCGCATGAGATCTCCCAGGAGGTTTTGTTGCAGCACGCGCAGCGACTGGCTGGACTGGCCCGCACGGTTGAGTTTCAGTGGTGGGGAGATCGCGTGGAGCTGACCATCAGCATTGGGCTGGCCCACGCAACGGCGGACGCCAAGCTGGAGTCGCTGCTGGGACGGGCGCAGAGTGCGATGCGCAATAGTGAATTTGCAGGTGGCAACCGCGTGACGCAAGCCCATGATGCAGAAGCCCACACCGCGGAAGCAAGGAGAGATTGATGTTTTCCATCATTGGCATCGTCGTAGTCTTCGGTGCAGTCATCAGCGGCTTCCTCATGGAAAAAGGCCACTTGCTCGTGCTCATTCAGCCCGCGGAAATCGTGACGATTGGCGGAGCGGCTCTTGGCACGATTCTGATCGCAAATCCAATTGCGACGATTAAAGCCATGGTCTCCGGCGTGCTAGGCGTGTTGACTCCATCGGCGTTTGGCAAAGACCGGTATCTGAACACCTTGAAGATGATGTATGAACTCTTCAACAAGGTACGCAGGGGCGGCCTCACAGCCATTGAAGCCGACGTGGAAAAACCGCACGAGAGCGAACTCTTCAAGCGCTACCCGCAGTTTTTGAAAGACCATCACTCCGAGGCATTTATTTGCGACACAATGCGCACGGCTATCAGCGGGGGCGTCGATCCGTTTGATATGGATCAGATGATGGAACTCGATATGGAAGTGGCGCATCACGAAGCGCTACAGCCCATCCAAGCGCTCACCTCTGTGGCAGACGCACTTCCTGGACTCGGCATTGTTGCCGCTGTTTTGGGCGTCGTCATCACGATGGGATCGCTGGGTGGCCCGCCGGAAGAGATTGGCAAAAAAGTGGCTGCAGCCCTGGTGGGAACATTCCTTGGCATTCTCATGTGCTACGGCTTGGTGGGTCCACTGGCCGCCAACATGACCAAGGCTGTGGAGGAACACAACGCATACCTGCACGTGCTGCGCGTCATTATTCTGGCATTTCTCAAGGGGCTGGCACCGATTTTAGCCATTGAGATGGGCCGCCGCGCGATTCCTGAAGGCGTTCGCCCAACCTTCGACGAGATGGAAAAGGAATGTAAGAAGCCGGCAGCAGCCGTTACAGAAGCCAAGCACGCGGACGGCGCGGCAGCATAAGGAGTGTGGCATGTCTGCCGACGGCAAACCCGTTCGACCGATTATCGTCATTAAGAAAAAGGTTTCCCATGGCGGCCACCACGGCGGCGCCTGGAAGGTGGCCTACGCCGACTTTGTGACGGCGATGATGTCTCTGTTCATCGTGCTGTGGCTGATGAACTCCACCCCGAAAATCAAAAAGGCCGTCGCCGGTTACTTCAACGACCCCAACAGCAGTGGACGCGAAACAGGCACCACGGAGATGGGATCCAAAATGGGTTCCAGCAGCACCATCTCTGTGGATCAGCAGAACATTCAAAAGCTCAAGGATCAGATCGAAGCCATCATCATGCAGCAATCGGATCTGCACCAACTCTCCGATCAAATTCTGATCACCATCACCAATGAAGGCCTGCGCATGGATTTGCTGGAGAACAAGGGCAGCACATTTTTTGAAAGCGGCAGCTCCAAGTTGAGTCCAAGCGGCACCAAACTGCTCACGCTCATCGCAGCCAAGGTGAAGCTGCTGCCCAATAAGCTCTTGATCGAGGGCTATACAGACGCTGCGCCCTTTTCCAACGGCAGCGACTACACCAACTGGGAGTTGTCGGAGGATCGAGCCAATGCAGTCCGGCGGCTCATGCAGCACAACGGAGTCGGGTCGAATCAAGTGGCCGAGGTGCGCGGCTACGGAGACCAGATGTTGCGTGTCCCCTCGCGTCCGCTGGATCCATCCAACCGGCGTGTGTCTTTAATCGTGAAATGGCTGGATGGTCCCCCGGTCACAAGGGCGAGTGAGAGGCCGTCACCGGAAAAAACGCGCAAAGTTGAAAAAGCGCTGCAAAGCCCGGCTGCGATTCCGGCTGCGAAAAGCAGATCAGAGAAACCAGCAGGGCGACCCTCATAGCGTGACAGGTCGGTCGGGCTAAGGCCTGGTTCATATAGGAATTGGTGGAGGCGGCGGGAGTCGAACCCGCGTCCGAAATCATTCGCAGCAAAGAGCCTCCATGCGTAGTCACGTTCGATTGGGATTCGCTCTGCGCGCTGGGAACGGACAAGATACGCGCATCGCTAGCCTGTGGATCTCATTGCCACGGCCCAGACGGAGCCGCAGCAACCAGTCCGCTGAATGACGTTCTTCCCCGGCTCACGGACGAAGCCAAAGAGAACGGCTACTTATTTAATTAAGCAGCAAGTGCTAGTTGATTGTTAGCAATTGTGTTTTTGCAGACGATTACGGGTGCCTACACCCCGGCATGCCTCTTTGCCATAAGCGATTCCGTCGAAACCGTGACGCCCCCATGTGGAGCCGGTGCCGATCGCGTCGGCGTTCAAAGAACTAGCCCCATTCTAGCGCGGAATCCATGCCAACGCCGCCATGCTGCCTTTCGCTCCTCACACCCCGCACAAAAAAATCTCCGCCCCATCTACCCCTTGCACAGGTATTTGCTGTACAACAGTTTGCAGGAGCCACACCACAGGAGCCACACCATGAGTCCAGCAGGCGGCGGCGGCAAAGCCGAAAAAGCCATCATCTTCATCCGTATTCTTGTCGGATGGGTCTTCCTGTCGGAAGGCATCCAAAAATTTCTCTTCCCCAGCGACCTCGGCGCAGGCCGCTTCCATCGCATCGGCATTCCCTGGCCCCATCA
>DAHUZD010000233.1 GCA_027306745.1 Acidobacteriaceae bacterium | reverse complement strand
GCCGACGGCATGATCTTCGATCCACTGGGTTGCAATTTTGACCCTGCCATACTGACCTGCAAGGCCGGGCAGACCAGCTCATGCATCGCACCAGAGAAAATCGCCGCAATTAAAAAAGCATTTGCCGGCCCCAAGAATGCCTACGGCACTCAGGTCTATCCCGGCTTTTTGTATGACACGGGTATCACGGCACACGGCTTTGTTCCCGGGTTGCTGGCCTTGGGATCGCACGGCATCTTCGGCCCCTATACCACTGCAACCCAGTTGGATGTCGACAAAGCGGCGCTGCATGCCAACGATCCACTGGTCGAGCCAGCCTCCACCAACCTCACGACCTTCTCCCAGAATGGCGGCAAGCTCATCTTCTTCCATGGAGACAGTGATCCGTGGTTCTCACCTCTGGACACGCTTGGCTACTATCTGTCACTCAGCGCAGCCAATGGTGGCACCAGCCAAGTAACGAAGTGGAGCAGGCTATTTCTCGTTCCGGGCATGGCGCACTGCGGCGGCGGGCCATCCCTGGACCACTTTGACATGCTCACAGCGATTGTCTCCTGGGTGGAAAAGGGCACGGCACCGGATTCCATCGTTGCCACGGGCGCAGCCTTTCCGGGCCGCAGCCGCCCACTGTGCGCCTATCCCAAGCACGCCCAATACAAAGGCAGCGGCAACAGTGAGGATGCGCAGAACTTTGTCTGCCAGTAATGCCCTGCCCCGGCATCACGACGCGTGCAAGCTGACTTACAGCAGAATTTGAAGGAGCTACAGATTGATGTTTTTCTCCAGCCTGCGAAGATTTCCATTTCTCGCCCTCGGCATTCTTTTCGCCGCGCCGCTCTCTCTTTCTGCCCGGCAGACACAGCAGGCCCATCCCCGGGTGATTGCAGTGGATATGAAAAATACCGTGGGGCCGGTCGATCGATTTTTTGATTTTTCCGTCGGCTCCGACTATCCCGGAACCTTGATCCGGCCCGATAGCCAGGCCCAACTCAAGCTCGTTGTGGACGAGTTTGGATTCCGCTACATCCGTTTTCATGGAATTTTTCATGATGTACTGCACACGGTACGCGTTAAAAACGGGAAGACGGTCTACGACTGGAGCCAGATTGATCAGCTCTACAGCGATCTGCTGGCCCGCCACATCCAGCCATTCGTGGAGCTTGGATTCACACCGCAGGCGCTGGCCACATCCAACAACAGCATCTTTTATTGGCATGGCAACACGTCGCATCCGAATCCAGCGGGCTGGCAAAGTCTGGTGGACGCATTCATCCGGCACATCGAGAGCCGGTATGGCAAGGATGAAGTCCGCACCTGGTACTTTGAAGTGTGGAATGAACCGAACCTATCAGGCTTTTGGGAAGGCGGAGATCAAAAGGCCTACTTTGCGCTCTATGATCTGACGGCCAAGACGATCCATTCGGTCGATCCAGCCCTGCGCGTCGGCGGCCCCAGTACGGCAGGAGCCGCATGGGTGCCAGAATTTCTGGCTCACGTAGCGCAAAGCGGCGCTCCAGTGGATTTTGTATCGACGCACACGTACGGCGTGCAGGGAGGGTTTTTGGATGAGAATGGAAAGAGCGATACCAAGCTCGATCCATCCCCCGATGCAATCATCGGCGATGTGCGGAAGGTTCGCGCGCAAATTTCCGCCTCGGCATTTCCAAAACTTCCGCTGTACTTTACCGAGTGGAGCACCAGTTACACGCCCCGCGATTCTGTGCACGATTCCTACATCAGCGCGCCGTATATTTTGACCAAGCTCAAAGCCTGTGAGGGGCTGGTGCAGGGCATGAGCTACTGGACGTACACCGACCTCTTCGAAGAGCCAGGGCCGCCGACGGCTCCATTTCAAGGTGGCTTCGGCTTGCTGAATCCTGAGGGGATACGAAAGCCTGCCTACTTTGCGTACAAGTATCTGCACGCACTCCAAGGCGACAGTCTCGCCTCGAACGATCCGCAATCCATGCTTTCCAGCCAAGATGGAAATGCTGTGGCCTTGGTTTGGGATTTCGAACAGCCGGATCAGAAGGTCAGCAATCGTTCCTTCTACACCAAGGTGATTCCGTCCCATCCAGCCGCCCCGGTGCAATTGCGCTTCCGCCATTTGGCCGCCGATGCCACGTATCGCCTCGTGGTGCACAGAACTGGATTTCAGGCTAATGATGCCTACACGGCCTATCTGAAACTTGGCGCGCCAACGGAGCTAACAAAAGCTCAGATTGCGTATCTCAATAAACTCACGCAGGATTTGCCCGAGACGAAAAAGACGTTGCACAGCGGCCCCGACGGAACCCTCGCCATCACGCTCCCGATGAACAGCAACGACATTGTTCTGGTCACGCTGGTGCGCAGCACAACGCACGGATGAGCCGCGTCGGTGCGGTTGGAATTACTGCGCGGGTGGAGCGGGCGCAGGCTCCATGCTGCCGGGCATGTCGGTAGAACCTGAACTGGACAGGAGATTCTCCAGCAGCGAAGCGGGGACCACGGCGCGCAGAACCACGCGATTGTCCTGCTGCTGCACTTTGGCGCTGTTCAAAAAATCTCCCAGTGCGGCCTTGGCCGGGTCTTGGCTGGCGTCAGAGGCTTGCAGGGAGCGCAACACCTGAAGCGCCACCCCAGCCACGCGCGTCGTGGCCTGCGCAGCATCCACGTTGGCCGCGATCTCTTCCACGCGCAGATGCAATGCACCTAGATAGCGCACACTGGCGATAAAGGTGGTGTCCGCCGACAGCGGAATCGGAATGCCCAGCAGGCTCAGCGTGTGGCCGTCAACAAAGGGCAAGCCAATTTTGCCAATGCCCCAGGCCTGGCTCAACAGTGGCACGTCATGGTAATGATCCGCCAGCAACGTGGAGCCGCT
>DAHUZD010000229.1 GCA_027306745.1 Acidobacteriaceae bacterium | reverse complement strand
GAAGCCGGTGCTGGCGGCCAAGGGTGATTTGGAGTTCCAATGGCGCAAGGCGCTGCACGATGGCTGGATCGCCGATACGGCCTTCGCGCCGAAGGCTGTCACGGCCAAGATCGCATCGATCCCGGTCAGCGCGCCTGCGGACAGTTCCGCGATTGAAGTGGTCTTCCGCCCGGATCCAACGATCTACGATGGACGCTATTCCAACCTCGGCTGGATGCAGGAGCTGCCCAAGCCGGTGACGAATCTCTCCTGGGACAACGCGGCGCTGATGAGCATGGCCATGATGACCTCGTTGGGCGCCAGCGAAGGCGATGTGCTCGCGATTCAGTATCAAGGCCGCTCGATCAAGGCTCCCGCGCTGGTGGTTCCCGGCCATCCGGAGCAAAGCATCACCGTATATCTGGGCTACGGACGGCGCAATGCGGGCCGCGTGGGCACAGGCACGGGCTTTGACGCCACGCCAATTCGCTTGGCGGCTTCGCAGCTTTTCCTGAGCGGGGCCAAGGTGAGCAAGACTGGCGACGTGTATGAATTCGCCATTGCGAAGAGCCACTATATTGACCAGCGCGGACCGTTGGCCCGCAGCTACGGAAATTTCGACGAGGCAGCCAAATTTCAGCCGGATGCCGCACCCACCTCGCTCGAAGGCAATGAAGAGATGTCGCGCGGCATCATTCGCTACGCCACGCTGGAGGAGTTCCGCAAGAATCCAAACTTCGCCAACGAGGGCGAAAATTACGAAGCGCCGCCAGAGAGCGTGACGCTCTTCCCGAACTGGAAGTATGAGAAGAACGCCTGGGCGCTGGCCATTGATATGAACTCCTGCATCGGCTGCAATGCCTGTATTGTGAGCTGCTATGCGGAGAACAATATCGCTGTGGTGGGCAAGCAGGAGGTGCGGATTGGCCGCGACATGCAGTGGCTCCGCATTGACACGTATTTTGAAGGCGACTTGAATGCACCCCGCGCGCACTTCCAGCCCATGACCTGCCAGCAGTGCGAGAACGCTCCGTGTGAACAGGTTTGCCCGGTCGGTGCCACGGTGCACACTCCGGAGGGTCTGAACGCGATGGTCTACAACCGTTGCGTGGGCACACGCTATTGCTCAAACAACTGCCCGTACAAGGTGCGTCGCTTCAACTGGCTGCTCTTCTCTGACTTTGAGACGGAAAGCCTGAAGCTGATGCGCAACCCCGATGTCAGCGTGCGCAGCCGCGGTGTGATGGAAAAGTGCACCTACTGCGTGCAGCGCATCACGGCGGCCAAGATTCGCGCCGACAAGGAAAACCGCGACGTGCGTGATGGAGAAATCGTCACGGCCTGCCAGCAGGCCTGCCCGACGCAGGCCATCACCTTTGGCAACAAGAACGACAAGAGCAGCCGCGTGGCGCAACTGAAGGCGCAGCCGCGCAACTATACCGTGCTGGCCGACCAGAATACGCGGCCCCGCACCTCCTACATCGCCGGAGTGGTGAACCCCAATCCGGATTTGACCCAAAACGCCTAAGCGGAATGCGCCCGGCAATCGGCGGGCGGCAAGACCGCACAGGCAGCAACAAGGCAGTGGATTGAATTTGGAAATGCGAGAGGCCAGACGCTGAATGGCTACCCAGGATGTATCACCTCACAATCCGGTAGATCCGAAGACAGACCGGATGATTGACCCGAAGACGGGGGAGCAGCGCGTACTTGCGCCAGGCCTGACCTTCCGCTCGGTCACGGAGACAATCTCCCGCATCGTGCTGACGACGCACACGCCCCTGGGCTGGTTCTTTGGCTTCGTTTTGGCGGGCGGACTGATCGGCATGTTGCTGACGGCGGTCACCTGGCTCTTCTTGAAGGGCACCGGCATCTGGGCGATCACCATGCCAGTGGCGTGGGGATTCGCCATTGTCAACTTTGTCTGGTGGATCGG
>DAHUZD010000221.1 GCA_027306745.1 Acidobacteriaceae bacterium | reverse complement strand
TGGCATCCACAAATAACCTAAAACGACAGCGGCTTGCTCAACAGGTCATGCGCGGCCTGAGGCAGCGGCTTGTCCGCATTGGCCAACAGTACGCTGACCTGCCACATCTGCGTGGGAGAGAGCATCTGGTCGAAGGCAGGCATGCCGGTCAGGCGGATGCCATTGGCGATCTTCCAATAGGTCTCGCCCGCCGGATCATCGCTGACGCCCACCACGCGGTGCGGCCCATGCACCTGCCACAACTGGGGTGCCCACGGATACAGATGCTGGCCAAACGCAGAGGTGGAAACATAGGTGCCGTGGCATCCGGCGCAGTTTTCGCTGTAGAGCTGCGCCCCGGCCAGCAGATTGTCGGCTGTCGGCTGGATGGGGACCGTCTTGGGCATCTGGCGGGCGATGCGGGCATGCAGCGGGATGTGCACGATGAACTTTTCAAACGGAAAAGGTTTGTCGGCGACCGCCACAGGGGGATTTCCGAATTTAAGATAGAAGCAGGCAGCCAGCGGCAAGGCCAGCAGGCCAAGAATCAGGCCGGTGAGAAACGATTTCACGTGCGCCTCCGGTACGGATTGGATTGTGCGGAGCGGCGGCGACTGGAGCCGCAAAAACCGCCGCACCCAGAGTACAGCCTGCGAGCGGCGCTGCAAATGGTTTAATGGAGTTTAGGAGAAAACTGTGCAGTCTGAAAAATTTGCCGGGCGAGGCATCTGTTCCTTGCGCGCCCGATCCAACCGAGTTTGTCTCTTCACGATTTTGGCGCTCTTCGTTACGCTCTTGTTGACGCTGGCCACCCCTGCCCTGCATGCCCAGGATTCCAAGCAGGCCAAGAAGAAGGCCCGCCAGCAATCGCGCATTCTGGCCAAACGCCGCCTGCTCAGCCGCCAGCGGCGTATTCAGCAGACCATCCAAGACACCTACAGCCACCGCTATGAACTCTACACAGGTGGCATGTACATGCGCTTCCGTCCCGGCCCGGATTTGCATAACGCAGGCACCGGCGGCTGGGCTTTGGGTCTGGCTGGCTTTTTGACGCCGCGCTTTGGCATCACCGGCGATGCGCGCGGCTACTATGGCTCCACGGCCATTACCGTCAACAATCCTTACGATATCCACAACGCCAGCTTCAGCAGCTTTACCTTTACGGCTGGCCCGCAGTACCGCTTTTATCGCGGACTGCACTTTGCGCTGAGCGCGGCCGTGCAAGGCGGCATCAACTATGGCTACTTTGACGCCGACACCAACGGCTTTCCGCCAGAAAATGTGGGCCTGTACCCCGCCGGAGTGGTTCCAGCAGGCATCGCCAGCATCCATGCCGACTACAACCTCAGCCCCGGTCTGGCTCTGCGCATCTCGCCCCACATGCTCATCAACCACTTCGGCGGCAGCTTTGAGCATAACCAAGGCTTCATGAGCGGCTTGGTCTACCGCTTCAAGCGCCAGTAGACACATTGTTCATCCAAGAAAAAAGCGAGGCAGAATGCCTCGCTTTTTCTTGGCTCCGCGCCTGCGTTAGCGCCCATGCGCTGCCGCATAATGCTCGGCCTTGTTCAACTGCTCCTGCGCTGCGCGGAGCATCTGCATGGCCTTGGCCTTGTGCCCTCCGTAGTCACTCTGGTCGTGCGCCAGTTGGTCAATGATGTTGTTCAGCCGCTGCTCAATCTGCGCAAGGTTGCGGTTGCTGCCCATCTGCCCGCGCACTTGCGGGGCTGGATTGGGCGAGGGAGCGGGCGTCAGGGCCATGGCCGGAACGGCGGTGATGGCGGCGGCTAGCGCCAAGGTGGCGGCAAATCCAAGGGTGCGCATTCGGGAAACTCCTTTTCGTTCGTTAGCGTGCGTTTCTGTGCGTTGCGATGCCTGTGCAATGCGGAAGCGCCCATCGGGCCTCCCTCTGCAAGCTATCCTAAAAAACCCGGCGAGGGTGCAAGAGTTGCGCGCCCGGCAGAAAAACCCCCTGTTTGTCGTCGCGGCA
>DAHUZD010000210.1 GCA_027306745.1 Acidobacteriaceae bacterium | reverse complement strand
CCACTGTTCGGGAATGGCGCGCTGGTAAAAGCGTTTGCGCTGCTCGATGCACGTTAGAGGATCGAGGTCATAGCCCATCACCCAGGTCACGTCCAAATGCGCGCTGGTGGGAATCAGGTCTGCGATGTACGTGGCGCGCTGGCCGCAAGAATCGATATGCACGGCCAGCATCTGCGCGGTGTGGCCGGGGAACTCTTCCACGGAAATGCCGGGCACAATCGTCTGCGCACCGTCGATCAGCGTCATTTGTCCTGAAGCAACCAGCGGATCGTAGTTGTCGCTGATGTAGCTGATGCGGTCGCGCTCCAGTTGCAGGTGGCCATGTTCCACCTCACCGCGATGGGCAAAGTAGCGCGCGATGGGGAAGGTGGGAACCACCGCGCCTGAGTCCGTGCGCATGGTGTTCCAGCCGCAGTGGTCAAAGTGCAGATGCGTGTTGATGACCACATCGACCTGCTCTGGGCGCACACCCGCTGCGGCCAGGCTCTGCGGCAAAAGCTGTTGGCAGGCATAAATCTCCTGCAACTTTTGCGGCAGTTTGTTGCCGATGCCGGTTTCGATGACCACCGTATGCTGGCCCGTGCGCACCACGACGGTATTGGTACCGAGCAGAATGCGATTGTCCGCATCGGCAGGCGCGCGCCGCGACCACATCGTCTTGGGCACCACGCCAAACATCGCGCCGCCGTCCAGCAGATACGCGCCATCGGTACAGATCGTCAATTCAAAATCGCCGACCGTAGCGCGGCCTCGAATCAGGCGGGCAGTATCGGCACATTCTGCGGGATGTGGCATGGCTTCGCTCCTGTGCCGGATTATTTCTTTTTTTCGTCTAGATTCTGCACATGGTAGCTGCTGGGAACCTTCATTTGAAACTGATCGTCGCTCAGCGGCACATTCACGGCCAGCTTTTCGACGACGAGATGAATCCTGTACATGTCCAGCGGGCGCTCAATGGTGATCTCCGTGGGAAATTGCAGCGAACCAAAGGTTCGATATTGGCTGTAAATAGCGCGCGTAACCAGCGTACCCTTGCCGTTGTAGATGTCTTGCTGATAGGGCAGCAAATCGACACGGCTGTAGTGAATCACGCGCACCGGCTCCAGTTCATTGGTGCCGGGCATGCGCCGCAGAATGCCCAAATCATAATCCGGCTCCTCCCGCAGCCGCTTGCTGCGCGGCTCCCGGATCAGGCGCGTGGTGTTGGTTACGTAGACCAGCTCCACAGGTTCGACTTTGCGGATCAGCAGTGAATCCAAAAACACAAACGGGCGCAAATTTTCCAGAGAGTTTTTCGACGGATGCGTCAGCGTGTCTGCGCCCTCATACGCTTTACTCTTGGGCGGAATCATCAACACGAAATGGTCGCCGTTGCTGGACATGTCAAAGGCTCGCGTCTCCAGTACCGGCAACAGGCCCAGCACGCGCAGCATCTCCGGCTTGCGCAGCAAAATGAACCCGCGCACAGAGGTGTAATCCGTCTCCTGGCCCTTACTGGCTCCGCCGACGGAGGCTTGGATGGAGACAGTGGCGCGCAGTGAGTGGATGGCGTCGTACTGCTGATTGATGAGTTGGATAAGCTGACCCGATGTGGCAGTCTGCACCACGCTGGCCGGCAGCGGTTTTTCCAGCACGCGCGTGTGCCGGTAGCAGCCGGTGACGCTGAGCAGGAGCACGAGCGCACCGCAGAAGAATCCGGCACTTGTCTGGCGCGCGTATGGATGGCGTGGCTTCACTGGCTTGCTGCTATGGCTCCCTTGCAGGTGTGGTGCTGGCCTCTGCGTGATGCTGTGCATTGCGATAGGCGCTTACGTTCTTGTTGTGCTCGGCCAACGTTGCGGCAAAGCGGGAGTGTCCGGGATGTTCCGGGTCACTTACAAAATATAAATAATCCGTGGCGGTCGGGTGCAAGGCTGCGCGCAGCGACGCATCTCCGGGGTTACAGATCGGCCCCGGCGGCAGGCCGGCGTGCACGTATGTGTTGTAAGACGAGTCAGACT
>DAHUZD010000177.1 GCA_027306745.1 Acidobacteriaceae bacterium | reverse complement strand
GCACTTGTTGGTTTAGACCCCAACAAGCGTAAAAGGTTGTCTTGGCAATGTGCGCCCGATACTCACGCCCTGCCTACTCCTAGTTCAGCACAAATGGTTTGGTTTGTAAAGTAATAAAAAATAAAGGGTATGGGGCAAATGTTCCCTTTTTGCCACCTGTGGGAAAACCGCGCGGATTCTAGCAGCTTGCCCCAACTTTTCGCCGTGAGGCTGGCTAAAAACGCAGTTCAAATGGGGAAAACCCAATCGTTTTAGTGCTGCGCTCCACCCACAGAAAAATAGGGCTCTTGCGGCCCTGCCCATTGATGCCCACGCCAATCACCACGCCGGAACCATACTGGCGCGAAACGAGTATCTGGTGGCTGTGAATGATGCCGTAGTCGCTCGTCGGCCCCCAGTCTGCTTCGAATTGTTTGAAGTCGTAGGGCTTGTAGCGATCCGGGTGCTGTCGCCAATCGGGGTCGCTGTTCCACAAACCGTATGCTTGGGTGTAATTCTGGGCCTCAATCGCAGCAAAAAAACGATTGATGCGATGCTCCTCCGGCCAATTCCAGAAGTACCAGGTGAAGGCGGCGATGAATGGAATTGCAATTAGAATGCCGACGATGATGTTGCGTCGCAGGCGCGCCCTGCGCGCGTCGTAGGGCTTGTCATCCATCAGCGTCATGGCGCTATTGTAGTACGCGGCGGCCATGGCGCAATAGTCTGGCTGCCCTGCAAACTAGCCAACAGGGCGCGCAGCGCATGGCCACGGTGGCTCAGCATATGTTTGGCTTCCAAATCAATCTCGGCCATGGTCTGTTGCAACCTCGGCAAGAAGAAGAGCGGATCGTAGCCAAAGCCACCCGTGCCACGCGGGGACGTAAGAATCTCGCCCTCCACCGTGCCCTCGGCACGGACGCATAGTTTTCCGTACTGCGCCGCAGCCAAAACACAGCGATAGCGGGCTGCGCGCCGATCCGCCGGAACAGCGTGCATCCGTTCGAGCAGGAAAAGATTGTTGGCCTCGTCGGTTGGCAAGTCTGGACGAAAACCAGCATCCGTCGCAAAGCGGGCCGAGCGCACGCCAGGCAGGCCATTGAGCACCTCGACCTCCAATCCGGAATCATCCGCCAGAACAATCTTTCCAGACGCATGTGCGCTGTAGAACTCCGCTTTGCTGCACGCATTCTCCGCGAAGGTTTCTCCATCCTCTGGCGCGATGGCCATCCGGTCCATGCCGGGCAGCGGTTCGATGCGAAAGTGGGCCGAGACGGTGGCGGCGGCCACGGAAAAGTCGCGCAGCTTGCCCGCGCTGGTAGTGGCAACGTAGAGCAAGACCGGATCGGATGCGGCAGAGTGCATGGTTTCCATCGTACGGGGATCAGGTGTTGGAATGGTGCAAGCGTTTCATTTGGACGCTGGCCCTCGGCAAAAATTTCTGCAATGGGCATCCCTCACACTGCGCCGTGGCGCGGCAATGGCGCTTGCCCACTTCGACGATCCAGGCGTGAAACTCCTGCGCACGGGCCAGCACCGGCTCCAGCGCAGGGGCTGACAGCATCTGTTCCGCAGCGGCGCGCAACTCCGGGTCATAGCGCTCCGCAGCGGCTGGAATCAGACCGTGCCGATGCGCCACGCGGCGCAGATAGGTATCAATCACGATGGCCGGATGGCCCAGCGCGTAGACAAGAATCACGTCGGCGGTCTCAGGGCCAACACCGGGCAGGGCCAGCAATTGTCTGCGTGTCCGCAGTACATCCTGCCGACTGAGGCGAGTGAGTGAACCGCCATGCTGTGCGTCCAAAAAATCGACAAAGGCGCGCAGGGATGCTGCCTTGCGGCGCACAAAGCCAGAGGGCCGGATCAGCGCTTGCAGTTGGCTGACGGGCGTGCGGCGCAGGCCGTCCAGATTCAGACAGCCAGCGCGGCGGAGATTGGCAAGGGATCGTTCAACGCTGGCCCATGCGGTCGCCTGCGTCAGGTATGCGCCAACGATGACTTCAAAGCGCGTCCGCGCAGGCCACCAGTGTTGCGGACCATAGGCCCGGTACAGTGCTGAAGAAAACGCGTGCAGCGTAGATGCCACACGCCCGATCTGCGAGGCTCGGCTCACTCTGGTGCGACCGGCTCCGAGGGGGCGGGTTTGTTCTGTAACGCCTGCTTCCACCCCAGCACTTTAGCGCGCGTGGATTCGGCCTCGGCTTCGGCGATCTTGCCCTGCATCTGATACAGAATGGAAAGCCGCGTGTGGATCAGCACGTCATTGGGAAATTGTTCGGCCAGTCGCAGGGCTTCGGCGACGGCCTCATCCAGTTGACCGCCATCCTGCAAGGCGCGGATCAAGCCGTGCCAAGCGTCCGCATAGCCGGGATCCGATCGCAGAGCATCGCGGAAAGCGGCAATCGCGGCGGCGGAGTCTCCTGCGGCGATGCAGTCCACGGCACGGTAAAAATGTTCTTCCGCATCCTGCACTGTGTTCAACACTGTATTCTGCTTGGGTTCAGAAGTTGGAATCTCCGTCATCGGCGCGCTCTGCTTCCGATTCTACGCGTCCGGAGTGCAGTCAGCGTGCAGCGGGCAAGGCAGCGGCGGAGGGTGCCCGCGCCAACGTAGCGCGCTCACTCTCACCGTCGCCCAACCGGGGTGCGACCGCAGGGGCCATCACCGATCCGGTCACCATGGGCCGCTGCGCCACGGCCGGGCTGGGCTTTTGCCCGGCTACGGCTGGCCCGCTGGCCGCCGGGTCTTTGCCCATCCACAGCTCCTCGTGATGGTCCACATGCGGCAGAACGATGATGTCCACGCGTCGGTTGCGGTTGCGGCCCTCGGCCGTGGAGTTGTCAGCGACCGGATGATATTCCGCGTAGCCCGCCGCAGAAAGGTGCGAAGGCACAACATGACTTTTTTCAATGAAGAGCTGCGCCAGTTGTGTGGCGCGAGATGTGGAAAGCTCCCAGTTCGACTTGTAAATGCTGTTATGGATGGGCACGTTGTCGGTGTGGCCTTCGATGCGCACGTCGTAGGGCGTCACCGCCAGCGCACTGCCAATAGCCAGCAGCGACGGGATGGACGCC
>DAHUZD010000174.1 GCA_027306745.1 Acidobacteriaceae bacterium | reverse complement strand
GCTGGAACTCGGTTCCCATGCCGCTCAATGCCACGTCGGTTACCTACAGTGTTGTTGAAGTGGCCCCGGTCTCCGCAGTCATCGCCAGCGGAATCACGGCCACATCGTATATCGTTACGGGACTTAACCCAAACACCAGTTACTCCTTTGAAGTGGAAGCGGTGGATGCTGGCGGCGTCTCGCCCGTATCGTCGGCCACCAGCGCGACCACGCAACAGGCACCCGCAGGAGCCTGCCATGTCACCTACAACGTGCAATCCGCCACGCCGGGTGTCAACAACGGCTTGACGGTGAGTTTCAACATCCAAAACACCGGCTCGACTGCGCTATATCCGTGGACGCTCTCCTGGAGCTTCCCCGGCAATCAGACGATCAGCTACGCCTGGAATGCAACCGAGACACAGAGCGGCGCAAGTGCCTCCCTGACCAGCTCGGCGGCCTGGGAGTCGATTCCGGCAGGCGGCACGCTGTATAGCGCGGTTGGCTTCAACGGCAGCTACACGGGCACGAATGCAATTCCTTCGGCCTTCTACATCAACGGAGCGCTCTGCCAGTAAGGCCGCAAGCGCAACAAACACTGCGGGACAGATTCTCTCTGCCCCGCACAAACAGCAAGGCTCCCGACAAATTCGGGAGCCTTGTTTTTTGTGCCTTCGGTCGCTCGTACTAGTTAAGCCGCGGCTTGCGCGCGGATGCGATTCTTCCAATGCGTGCGAACAAACCAGATGAAGGCCGCGGCGCACGCAACAAGGATCAGCGCGTCAAAGCGATGCAGTGCATGTTTCAGACGTGGGTCTGTATCCCAAGCGCGGCCCAGGCGCATCCCGAAGTAGGCCAGAGCAAAGCACCACGGCCACGAGCCAAGAAATGTATAGAGATGAAAACGCCCCTGCGGCATCCGCGCAATGCCAGCGGGCAGCGCGATGAATGTACGAATCACGGGCAACAATCGCCCCACAAAAACAGTGATGGAACCATAGTGCGCGAAGAACTGCGTGGCCCGTTCGAGATCATGTCGGTTGAGCAGAATGTAGCGGCCATAGCGCTCGATGGCCGGGCGACCACCCCACGCACCCGCCCAATAGGCCACGGCTGAGCCGAGATTGCAACCGAGCGCACCGGCTGTGGCCACCCACAGCAGTTGAAAGCGCCCCGTGTAGACCAGGTAGCCGGCGAAGGGCATGATGACCTCCGACGGCAGCAGGATGCAGGCCGATTCAATGGCCATCAACACTGCAACGCCTGCATAGCCCGCATGTGCGATCACGCCTGTGATCCAAGGAACGAGTGCACCAAGAATTTTTTCTGTCATCTCCAGCCCAGTATATCCGGCCCGTGCTGCCCCCATGGAACACACGCTGCGACAATGCGTTTGTTAGCATGAAAGAGAGAGATGGAGGTTGTTCATGGCGGAAACATTGACGCCCGCAGCAGCGGAGACGACAACACACACAGCAGCAGCGCACCAGCCCGCAGCCCATGCGCAAAAGGAAGTGAAGCGGCAGATTGTTTCCTTCCAGTTCTTCAAGATCATGCCGGAGTGGCGGCGTTTGCCCGCAGCCGAGCGCGTGGAGCACAAGCAGGCCTTTGCGCAGGTCATCGAGCGCTGGCAGGCGAAGGACAAATTTGTCACCATCACCTACTCCACGATGGGCACGCGTGGCGATTGTGATCTGGCGCTGTGGCGCATCTGCTATTCCGTCGATGAGATCAACCAGATGACAGCGGAGTTGCTGGCCACTCCGCTCGGCGGCTACTTGCAGACCGCGCACAGTTTTTTGGCCATGACGAAACGCTCGCAATATCTCATCGGCCATGAGCATGAAGGCCAGAGCGACTCGCGTGGCGTCATTCGTCCGGGCGGACAGAAATATATTTTCATCTATCCATTCTGGAAGACGCGCGCCTGGTATCTTCTGCCCGCAGAAGAGCGTCAGCGTTTGATGGCTGAGCATATTCGCATCGGACATTTGTATCCGCGCGTGAAATTGAACACGACGTACTCTTTCGGACTGGATGATCAGGAATTTGTGGTCGCCTTTGAAACCAATTACCCAGAGGATTTTCTTGACCTAGTGCAGCAGTTGCGCGAGACCGAGATCAGCGCCTACACGCTGAAGGATTACCCCATCTTCACCTGCGTGCGCATGTCGCCGCAGGAGATGCTGAACCGTCTGGGATAGCGCCATGCCCGCGCGCAAGGCGACCAAAAAGCGCAGCCGTGCCACTGCGGGTCAACAAGCGGCCCCGGCTGAACGGCTGCGCACAATTCTGACGCGACTCGATAAAAAATATCCCGGCGTGCGCTGCGCTTTGACGCACACCAATGCGTGGGAGTTGCTGGCGGCGACGATTCTTTCGGCGCAATGCACAGATGTGCGTGTCAACCTGGTGACGCCTGCGCTGTTTGCACGCTTCCCCACCCCGGCGGCGATGGCCGCAGCTTCCCTGCCAGAGATCGAAACACTGATTCGCACCACGGGATTCTTCCGCAACAAGGCAAAGAATCTGCGCGGCGCAGCAGAGCGCATCACGCTGACCTTTGGCGGCAAGGTGCCCAACACGATGAAGGATTTGCTCACGCTGCCCGGCGTGGCGCGCAAAACCGCCAACGTGGTTCTTGGTTCGTGGTTTGGCATTGACGACGGCGTAGTGGTGGATACGCATGTGCTACGCATCGCGCACAGACTGGGATTGACAAAGAATACAACGCCGGAAAAAGTGGAGCGGGATTTAATTCGCATTCTGCCGCAGGAGCGCTGGGTTGATTTCTCGCACCAGATCATCCACCTGGGCCGAGAGATTTGTATCGCGCGCAAGCCGCGTTGCATGGATTGTCCGCTGGAGGACCTCTGCCAGTCGAAGGACAAGACATGGAGCAGCCGACGATAATCATCCCATAAAAACCATGCGGCCTCTGCAAGCAGAGACCGCATCGAAGAAATTGCCCCCGTCTTTATTGCACTGTGAGCGTGAAGGCTGTCTGGGCACTGATGGTTCCGCTGGTTCCAGTGATGGTCACCTGATATTGGCCCGCGCTGGTGCCCGGATTCTGTTGCCCGCCGCCACCGCCACCACCGCCACCACTCGAACTGCCACCACATCCCGTCAGGGATGCACCCAGCACAACCAACAATAGAAGTCCAAAGAGAACAGCGCCGCCACGGCTTTTACGCAGTGGAGACTTACCCCACGCTCCCAACGGTAGCAGTAAGAATGCGGCAACCATTATGCCTGCGCCCTGCCGCCAAAACGCGATGGGCTGCGTACGCACAAAGGGAGCGGTGGTGGTCAAGGTGACTCCAAAGGTTGCGCTGGGAGCGCTATTACTCAACGTCACACTGGCGCTGCTCAGCGTGCATGTCGGCGGATCGCTTGCGGTCGTACTAGCGGTGTAAGT
>DAHUZD010000146.1 GCA_027306745.1 Acidobacteriaceae bacterium | reverse complement strand
CAGTCTCTCGGCGTAAATCAACCCACTCTCATTGGTCACTTCCTCTTTTTTCTCGCTCTGATGCTTCCAATGCCATCAGCGTCATCAGTAGCATCAGCGTCATCACCGTAATCAGTGTAATCAATGTAATCAATTTCATGTGTCCCATCCTAAGGTGAACCATACACGGAGTAAGAGAGTGTCACTGGCAGGCCGGTACGCAACTATCGCTGAACCATTTCATGTGAACCGAAGATGGCCTCCTCCGACAAAAGTGAAAAAACCGCATGCGTGCAAAATTGATTACACTGATTACGGTGATGACGCTGATGCCACTGATTATTGCGGATTACTCGAAAGCCGGGTAATCCGCAATTACGCTGATGACAGTAGGATAGACCGTTTGCCCAAAAACGAAAAAGCGCGGGCTATTCTCATCAAGCCTGCGCTTTTTCGTTTTCACCAGAGATGACAGTCTCTCTCAGTTATTAGGCTGTGGCTGTCCTCCTTCGTTTCCACTATTCGCAGCCTATCCACGAAACGTATGAGCATGACAAATGGCAATGGCCGCAGCGTCAGCGGCATCATCTGGTCGCGGGAGCGAGGTTTCTGCAAAAACAAGCGCGACGTTCGCACCGTCGAGGAGGACACATTCCTCATCCTTTTTTCCTCCCGGCGAGATACCTTATGTGCAAGTTTCTCAGCGACGAAGAGAGGAAGAGGCAGGATCACCTCTGTGGCATGGCAATTGCGACAGGGAGACAACATTCTGTCGTCTCGGACCCATCTGAGCCATGTGTGCGATATACAAGATATAGCATGAACAGGCCGCAAAGGCAAGTCTCCACGGCCCGCACCTATGCACGGTTGCGCACAAAAAAGAAAAGCCACTGCATGAACATCTCTGCTTACCACCGCCACTTTCCGGCCTGCAGAGCCACTTCAGCCGTGTCACACTGCTCTGAGATAATCGCGTCATGGCTCCCTGCATCAATGACAGTCGGTTACAACGACTCTTCTTTGCGAGCGATGAGCGCGGCCAGGACGCGCTCAGGCGTCATTGGAAGGTGCGTCATGCGCACGCCCACCGCGTCCTTGATGGCGTTGGCGATGGCTGCTGCCACCGGAACGACCGGCGGCTCGCCCACCCCCCTGGCACCAAATGGGCCAAGCTCAGAAGGGACCTCGACCAGGAGCGGTGTAATCGTGGGTGCATCTTTGCCCAGTGGCAGCGCATAGTCCATCAGCGTCGCCGTCAGTGCCTGCCCACTCTCATCATAGACCATTTCCTCGAATAGCGCCCAGCCGATACCTTGCACCACGCCACCGTGGATCTGACCTTCCACTTCTGCCGGGTTGATGGCGCGGCCAACATCCTGCGCGGCCACGTAGTCAAGCACACGCACCTCACCCGTCTCCGGATCAACGGCCACTTTCGCCAGGTGCGCGGCAAACGTGGGCGAAGAAACGCGCTTGGCCGAACGCCCGCGTCCGAACACCGGCTCGTAGGGCGCACCAAAGCGCATCGTGTTGGCGGCGATCTGCTGCAACGTGACATATTTTTCCGGCACGCCCTTCACCCTCACCCTACCATCTGACAGTTCCATATCTTCCATAGACGCCTCCAGCATCTCAGCCGCGATGGCGAACAGCTGGCTGCGTGCGTCGCGTGCGGCTGCCTGGACCGCCGCACCCACGGTATACGTCGTCTTGCTGCCAGCGCAAAGGCCGCTGTATGGCATCGCATCGGTGCTATCATGGGTAACGTGTATGGCTGCGGCGGGCAAGCTCAACTCCTCGGCGGCGATCAGGGCCATTGCGGTGTCTGAGCCGGAGACATCGACGCTGCCCACCACCACCGTCATTGTCCCATCGCGTTCCAGCCGACACAGCGCGGCAGCAGGTTCTGTGCCGCCCTGCCAACCGCCAACCGCCGCGCCGACGCCAATCTTCCAGCCTACAAGCTCCGGCGGCACGTCCTGTTTCACCTGCTCGCGCTGCACCCACAACGGATGCTGCTGAATCTGCTCGAGGCACTCCAGCAGGCCTATACGCGGCCAGCGACCCCGCATCATATTCGGATCTCCTTCTTTGAGGGCATTGATGCGGCGGAACTGCAGCGGGTCTACGGCCAACTGCTGGCAGAGGTCTTGCACCGTCGATTCCAGCGCGAAGGCGGTCTGTGGTCCGGAGGGAGCGCGATAGGCCCCGGTGCCGGGCTTGTTCGTCTCCACCACGTCACAGCGCACGGCGATGTTGGGGCAGCGATAGACGCCGAAAAAATGGAAGCCGCTCAGAGCTGCGAGCGGATTGGGATAGGCTCCCGCATCAAGCAGCATGCGCACCTGGATAGCGGTGAGCGTTCCATCCCTCTTCGCGCCCAGTTTGACGGTGATCGCCATTTGCGGTGCCGGGTTGCCGGCCAGTAGCTCATCCTGGCGCGTATAGACCAGGCGGATTGGCCTGCGCAGGCGAGTCGCCACGGCGGCTGCCAGTGGCTCAAGCAAAGATTCCTTCCCGCCAAACCCTCCACCGATGGGTACCGGCTCGACCCGAATCTGCTGTTCAGACATGGCAAGCGCCGTAGCAACAGCAGAGCGCACACTGAACAATCCCTGGGTGCTGGACCAGACCACCAGGTGATGGCCCGACGGACTGGGAGCAACGGTGACTGATTGCGGCTCCAGATATGATTGGTGAACCGGATGCGTGCGATAGGTTCCTTCGACTACCACCTCCGCCTGGCGCAGACCTTCCTCAACATTACCCAGCATCATGGGTTGGAACTGCTTGACGTTGGACGACCCCTCCTCCGCCGCAACCGCAGTTGCCTGTGGGAAACCAGCCAGCGGACCTTCTTCATTGGCCGCCACTTCCTGATATACGCGAGCCGGGGGCGCACCGGGCCGTGCGGCAACCTCTGGCTCAATGGCAGCTGGTAGTGGTTCGTAATCCACCTCCACCGCATCGGCACCATCCTCGGCCAGAGCCTCCGTCTCGCCAACCACGACGGCCACGGGATGGCCGCACCACAGCACTTCTTGTCGTGCTAGTGGGGATTGCACACGGGAAAGCGAACTTGCCTGGGCCATGCCCAGCGTTGTAGCGGTAAAAACAGCCACCACTCCTGGCATCGCCTGCGCAGCCGACGTATCTATGTGCAGAATGCGAGCATGGGCGTAGGGACTGAGACCCAGGCGTGCATACAGCATCCCCGCCACGACCTGATCGCCGGCGTAGCGTGTGCGCCCGGTCACTTTGTCCGGTCCGTCCTGGCGCGGAAGAGACATGCCAACATATGCAGGCGGCGTGTGCTGCCGCGTTCCTTGCGTCATCGGGAAACATCCTCCTTATTCACTATGTAACTATGAACCAACTAGCCAGTATTGCTGTGTACCAACTGAACGGTATTTACGCTGATGTCTGTAGCTATTCCATCTGTATTATGCCACAGAGTCGCAGCAACACGATACGCTGCTACTTCCAAGGAGAGCGAGAGCAAGCCTCTGCTTGTCACACTTTTCGCGTTGGTGTCCGCAGAATCGGTGAAACGCTTCCTCTGTCCGCCTTTTTCAGGGAGGGACGCGTTTCCCTTTTTTCAGCGTGTACATGCCCGCTTGCCCGCTATTTCTAACATCCGCGTTGCGCAACACGTGGGCTGCAACACGTCTGTGTCGCGGCGGCGATTAATCTGGTGCGTCTGGATACGTTCGTGCAACGGCTGCATCAGGGCAAACCGGTCCACACGCCCAAACGAATCACGCCATTTGAGCGGTTGCGCGAACGCCTGGCGGCATGATGTCCGGACAAAATTTACCAACAGAGTCATGTATTGCGCCCACAGCTGATGTATCATGGGATAGTTACGACGTTGCTGGAACCTTCCGCAGATGCATGGATGTATCAGGTGGAGAATGATGGAAAGATGAACACCACAAGCGTATTATTGTGATAGAATCCGATGTACCATCATGGCGCTTACAGAAGCATCTCAAACAACATGATCTCGTGGTTGAGGTAAGTTAGGAGCAAGGAAATATGTCAACCATCCGTTTTGAAACCAAACTATTTACAATCGGCTCATGGACCATTCTCAGGGTGCCTGAGAGTGCAAGCGCTAAGCTTCCGTCACGAGGCCAGACAATGGTTGAGGGCACCATCAATGGTTTCCACTTACAAACTCCGCTCGAACCAGATGGGAAGTTGAGCCATTGGTTCAGGGTCGACAAAGCCATGCGCGAAGCTGCCGGAGTAGACGAAGGTGACACGGTCACGCTAGAGATTGAGCCGACGAAAGAATGGCCCGAGCCCGATGTCCCTGCGGATTTGAAGAGCGCTCTCGCCGCCACCCCAGAAGCGTACAACCTGTGGCAGCATATTACGCCCATGGCGCGTTGGGAATGGATTCGCTGGATACGCTCAACCAGCCAGACGGAAACGCGCAAGCGACGAATCGAGGTAGCGTGTTCCAAGCTCAAGGCCGGCGAGCGAAGACCATGTTGCTGGAACCGCAACCTCTGCACCGAACCCTCTGTATCGCGTAATGGCGTACTCCTCGAGCCGACGCAAACGACGGAGTAACAACGTGTAAAGTTGGCCCACTCCAACGGCGGCTGGTGACAGCAACCTTGACTGGGCCACCATCCGCAGCTCGCGCTCAGGATGACAATACATTGCATCCAGGCTTTCGATCCTTGTGGCTCACATCAGGGCCGAATGTACTCTCGCGCTTCTTGCCCGAATGTACAAAAACGGCGTGCAAACGGAGGTTTGTGGAGCAAGCTTTTACCGCCATCAATAACTGAGGTACTCACCCTTCGTGCAGATTGCCCTTTGCCAGAATGTTTTGCCGTTTTGTGCCATATGTTTTGCCGCTGGTCATTCCAACCTGTACAATAGCCTGTGAAGCCAGATGATCGGTAGAGCCCCACTAACTGGTGGACACTCATAAAGCAACCTTACGAGGGTGTCC
>DAHUZD010000136.1 GCA_027306745.1 Acidobacteriaceae bacterium | reverse complement strand
GCTACGATCTGGTCCGGCTGCGGGCAGCAGCAAAAGAAGAAAGATCAGCGGCAACAGAAAAATTCCAATGGAGGCCGCGCGATAGCGCCAGAAGACCAGCAGAAACGCGGCAGCGAGCAAAAGCGCCAGCAGCGTATCCATCTCGTGCAGTGTGGTCGGAACCAGGTGATGCGCCAGATTCAGCATCTCCACCAACGCGACCAGGTGGAAAAATCCAGCCGATACGCAGGCCGGCAACACCACCTTGCGCCAGCGCATGCCGCTGGAAATCACATCCGGCAGAATGGCGACACAGGAGGCTCCGTAGAGCACCAGCGCAACCCGCAGCCAAACCAGATACATGGACGCCATCCAGCCTGCAAAAATCAAAAATCCTGCTTTTTCAGTATAAGCGGCGCATCACTTTGCCGGTGTGATGCCAGTCACCAGCGAGGTTTCCGTTGCTTTAAGCACGATGGACTGGCGGGGCTGTTTCGCCTGCCTGTGCCAATCGCGTTATGCTGGCTGTATCCGTGCAAAGCCCTGGCTCCATGCTTCGAGATTCGCAGCCTGCCACGCCCGATGGGTCGGCCACGCCTGCCTCCGCGTCAACACCGTTGATGCGCCAATACGCTGCGGCCAAGCAGCAGAACCCTGGTGCGTTGCTCTTCTTTCGGCTAGGGGATTTTTACGAACTGTTCTATGAGGACGCGAAGATCGCGGCGCAGGAGTTGCAGATCACGTTGACCTCGCGCGACAAAAACAACGGCGTGCCCATGTGTGGCGTGCCACATCACGCAGCAGAAAATTATTGGCAGCGCCTGTTGCGGCGCGGCTATCGCATCGCCATCTGCGAACAGATGGAAGACCCCAGGCTGACAAAAAAGCTGGTGCGGCGTGAGGTAACGCGCGTGCTGACGCCGGGCACGGCGCTGGACCCCACGCTACAACAGGAGCGCAGCCGCTACTTGGCTGCGGTGAGCCGGGATGCGCGTGAGCCGCAGAAGATTGGCCTGGCACTGCTGGAAAACTCCACTGGAGATTTTCGCGCCACAGAATTTACAGGCTCAGACTCAGCCGCACTCTGCATGGACGAGCTGGAGCGCACTGGTCCGGCAGAGATTTTGCTGGCCGATGTCGCCGCATTGCCCGGCATCGCGGAAACGCCCTTGCTGGGGCTGGAGAAAAATGTTGCCAGCCAGCCGTGGACGGTGACGGCTATCGAACCGTGGGTCTTTAGCGCGGACTACGCGCAGCCTTTGTTGGCGCGGCATTTGGGCGCGCATGGATTGGCCGGATATGAATTGGAGCAGCATTCCGCCGCTGCCACCGCTGCCGGAGCCGTGCTGCATTACCTGCAAGGCGCGCAGCAAAGCCGTCTGCAACATATCGACGGCCTTCGCTACTACGAGCGCACCAGTCATCTGCAACTGGATGCCGTGACCGTGCGCAATCTGGAGTTGGTGGAGCCGCTGATGCCCGATGCCGGGCG
This sequence comes from Acidobacteriaceae bacterium, assembly GCA_027306745.1. Taxonomy (GTDB): domain Bacteria; phylum Acidobacteriota; class Terriglobia; order Terriglobales; family Acidobacteriaceae; genus JAJZCX01. Next base: position 744 of record DAHUZD010000136.1, on the reverse strand, counting down.
CGACACCACACTCTTTGCCACGCTGGACGCCTGCGTGACGCCGATGGGCAAGCGCCTGCTGCGCGCGAGCCTGCTGCGCCCCATGCTGGATATGCAAGCCATTCAGGCAAGGCTGGATGCCGTGGCTGAGTTGCAGAGCGCGTTGATGCAGCGTGAAGAATTGCGTGCAGCGCTGGCGGCGATTCAGGATTTGGAGCGCCTGCTTAGCCGGATTTCCCTCGACAGCGCGGGGCCACGCGATGTGTTGGCGCTGGCCCAGTCGCTGGCTGGATTGCCTGCGGTGGCGCAGGCGCTCTCCTCGCTGCAAGCACAGGTGCTCAAACGTTTGCGAAGCGGGTTGGATTGCATGGAAGACCTTTGCGCTGCGATCCAACAAACCATCGCCATCGATGCACCCGTGCATATGGCCGACGGCGGAGCCATTGCTGCTGGCGTGGATGCAGAGCTGGACTCTTTGCGTGCGTTAAGCCTGAATGGCCGACAAGCGATTGCTGCTATTGAAGAGCGCGAGCGCAAGCGCACGGGCATCAACTCACTCAAGGTCCGCTACAACTCCATCTTTGGCTACTCCATTGAGATCACCAAGGCGAATCTGGCCAACGTGCCCGATGACTACGAGCGCAAACAGACGCTGGCCAATGCGGAACGATTCACCACGCCGGAGATCAAAGACTATGAGCGCAAGGTGTTGGGCGCGCAAGAGGAGTGTCTGGCGATTGAGCGGCGACTTTTTGAGCAGCTACG
>DAHUZD010000135.1 GCA_027306745.1 Acidobacteriaceae bacterium | reverse complement strand
AATGCGCACCAGATCCTCTGAGCGAGCGTAGGCGGAAAGCAGCCGCCGCACCAGACTGGCCCGCTCGCGGTGGGCCGGTGCCGTGACGGCTGGCATCAGGCGGCTGATCGAATCCAGCACGCTGACTGGCGGATACCATCCCTCCCCGGCCAGCGTGCGCGAAAGCACGATGTGGCCATCGAGCAGTGAACGGGCCGCATCCACCAGCGGGTCGTTCAGATCATCACCCTCCATCAACACGGTGTAGAAGGCAGTGATGCTTCCGTGGTTGAACTGTCCGGCGCGTTCGATGAGCCGCGCCAGTTTGCGAAAAACAGACGGAGTGTAGCCGCGCGAGGTAGGCGGTTCACCCGCAGCCAAACCCACTTCGCGCGCAGCCATCGCGTAGCGCGTCAACGAGTCCAGCACCAGCAACACATGCTTGCCCTGCGCAGCGTAGTACTCCGCCACTGCCGTAGCCGCCTGCGCGGCGCGCATGCGCAAGAGCGGCGACTGATCTGAGGTAGAGACCAGCACTACGGAGCGCGCGCGACCCTCGGTGCCCAGATTGTCTTCCAGAAATTCGCGCACCTCGCGGCCACGCTCACCCACTAGCCCGACCACGGTTAGATCCGCAGCGGTGTAGCGGGTCATCATGCCGATCAGCGTGCTTTTGCCGACGCCAGAGCCGCCGAAGATGCCCACGCGCTGCCCGCGTCCGACGGTCAGCAGACCATCGAGCACGCGCAGGCCCGTGCCGAGCGGCGTGGTGATGGGCACGCGATCCATCGGCTGCGGAATTAAACTTTCCAGCGGCCAGCTTTCTTCCGAGTGCGGCGGCGGCTCGCCATCCAGCGGCTGGCCCAGCGCATCCAGCACGCGCCCCAACAGGCCCGGCCCCATGTTCATGCGCGGCGTTTCACCCAGCGCAGCCACGGCGTCGCCATAGCGAATGCCGTCGGGCGCGTCGAGCGTCATCGACAAAACGTGCGAGCCGCGAAAGCCAATCACCTCACCGCGATGGCGATGCCCCTCACTGTCGAAGATTTCACAGCATTCTCCGACGGAGCAGAATGGGCCTTCTGACTCAATGCTCTGCCCTGTCGCCTCCACCACGCGTCCGTGCCAGCGCCAAGCTGGACGGTTCTCCAGGCGATGAAAGTAGGCACGCAGCATGGCCTGCACCGGATCAAAGTCATCTTCAGGCCCGGCATCGGGTCTGGCTGATTCCTCGTCTGGGCTGGCATCAAAATTTGCGGCGAAGATGCCTGGCGTCAAAATTCCTGAGTAACTGGCTTCCTCTTGCGCGGAGTCGTCGGCATCGCCTTCGTGGTGCGGTTCCCAAACATCTTCCTGCAGAATTGGCGGCGGCGCGGCCTCCGCTTCGGCTTCTGGCGAAGCTTGCGAGCGGGCGGGCAAATGCCGCGCATCGCCCTGCGCGCCGGAGACAGGCGTGGCCGCCGCAGCTCCCGTCACCGGGGCCACGCGCACAGCATCGGAGAGAAAGCCCTGATCCATAGCCTGCCCGCTTCTGCACCTCGTTCTGGCTTCCGCAGCGCGGCTGCCATCATGCCGCCGAGGTCGCTCCCTTGCCGCCTGTGCCGGTAGATGCGGCGGCGCGCTCTGGCCCGCGGCTCATCGTGCGATCGGCGTTGCGTTCTAATCTGCGCTCTGGCGCCGTTGGATGATGATGCAGCAGATCGAAAAATCCTTTTTCAATCTCTTCAAGCTGCGCCTTAACGCCCAGCTCCACCGTGCCCAGCCGCGTTTCTAAAATGCACTCTCCCGCGTTCAGATTCAGATCTCCCAACACCTCTGGCTGCATCCGCGCGCCGCCATGCAGGCGAAACCTCTCCTGCCAGGCCAGCACCTGCGCCGGAGCCACGCGCACCGTGATGCCGGTTGTGTCCGAGAGTTTTTCCAGCGCCACGCGCACGGCTCCAGCTAGGAATAAGGGGTCCATCTGCGCCTGACGGTGCAGAATGCGTGCCGCCACGGCCAGCGACAGACGCACCACTTCGCGCTCGACAGAGTGAAAGTAGCGCTCGCGCTGCTGACGGAAGAGATCGAGCGCCTGCGCAATCTGCTGGCGCATCTGTGTACGCTCCTGCTCCAATTCCACAGCAGCCACCTGCTGGCCTTCACGCTGGCCTGCCTCCCTGGCCTGCGCAATGGCACGGGAAGACTCAGCGGCCTGAGCCGCCAGGCGCTGCTCAAACTGCTCGCGCTCCTGTTGCAATTGCTGCTCGTAAATGGCCGCAGCAGCGCCATCCATCGCATGGGCTTCTGGAGCTGGACCGGCTCCGGTTGCTGCTGGTTGCGCCACATATTGCCACGGCTCCACAGTGGGAGCAGCAGAGGTGGACTGGGCCGGGGCGTGTCCGTTGCCGTTCTGGACTGTGCCGTTCTGGACTGGCTTGCGTGCAGCCGTTGCGCCGGGCTGCCGGTACTCCAGACGCGAGACGGGGGGTGCGTTGTGTGGGGCTGCATCCTGCGACGAATCGGAAGAGGAAGTGAATCCATTCTGCGCCATGGGGGTGGACTGCTCCTGTCGTTTGTCCTGCTCGTTTGTACGGCCGGAGATCTGGGCCTGTGGCCCGGCGTGCCCGGCCAACTTCTACACCACGAATTCGTCTTCCTTGTCGTTCATCAGCATCAGCTTGCCTTCGGCCTCCAGCTTGCGTGCCAGGCCCAACATCTCCTGCTGCGCCTGCGCCACATCGCGTGAGCGCATCGGCCCCATCACTTCCATGTCTTCCTGCAACATCTCCACAGCGCGCGAGCTGAGTGCCTTGAATAGATGCGCCTTCAGTTCGTCGTTGGCTCCCTTGAGCGCCGTGGCCAGCAGCTTCTTGTCCACCTGACTGACCAGCTCGCGGATGCTGTTGGCCGGAACCGTGATGAGATCTTCGAAGGTGAACATCAGATTGCGAATGCTGATCGCCAGCTTGGGATTGTCGGCTTCGATGTGCTCCAGAATCGCCTTGGCCGCTGTCGAATCCAGACGGTTGAGCAGGTCGGCCACGGCCTTGAAGCCGGAGTAGGATTTGCGACCCATGTCGCCGAGTGACTCCAGCCGCTTGTGCAGCACCAAGGCCACCTTCTGCGCCATCTCTGGCGAGAACTGCTGCATCTCCGCCAAACGGCGCACCGAGTCCACACGCTGGCCATCGGCCAACTGCTGCAAAACCTGAGAGGCCCGCTTGGGATCCAAATGCGCCAGCACCAGAGCCACCGTCTGTGGATGCTCGCCTTCCAAAAACTTGCTCAACTGCAATGGATCGACCTTTTGCAGCATGGCCAGATCGCTGTGCGTAGCCTCTTGCGCGCGCCGGACCTGATTGAGCAAATCCTCCGCGCGTTGTTTGCCCAAGCTATCGACCAGCAGCTTGGTGGCATATTCAATGCCGCCGTGGACCATATACTGCTGCGTCTCCACCAGCTCGTAAAATTCTTCCAATATCTCCATCGCCGCCTCCGGCGGCACATCGCGCACGTTGGCTATCTCCTCGGTTAGGCGCTGCAGCTCCGACTCCGACAAATTCGTATAGATCATGCGCGCCAGCTCATCGCCCAGCGTGATCATCAATATCGCCGCCTTGCGCAGCGGCGGCATCCGCTCAATAGCCTTGTGCTGCGCAGGCACGGGCGTGGACTCTGCCGAAAGCATCGGCGGAGCATTCTGCTCAGCGGGAAGCGGTGCTGCGGTCGCCATCGTCTGTCTCCCTTATCTCCGTGCAATGCATGCAGTCAAAAATCCACACGGCCCTACAACCCCGTAGTATTCAACCAGCTTTGCAGCAGGCGCGAACTTTGCACTGGCTCCTTGCGCTCATAGTTGGCCACCTTGTCGAAGAGCAATTGTGCGCGCGCCTGTTTCCGCTCTGCCAGCAAATCATGCGTCTGGTCGAGCAACGGCTCACCCCCAGCCGCCGCAGCATGGGAGGCGGGCAGCGCCACGTGCTGGCCATTCTCATCGACGACAACCGTCTGCACCGTCGGCTTGGTCCACTGGCGCATCATCTGCAGCACGGGCCGGACGATCAGCAGCATCGCCAGCAAAAAGGCCACGCTCAACAGCGCATAGCGCAGCGCCGTGGCCGGGCCGCCGGCCTGGGTCATCACGCGCGAGAGCAGACCTGGCTGCGGCTCACCAGCATTGCTCAGGAAGCTCATATTTTCCACCGTCACCTGATCGCCGCGCTGCGTGTCAAAGCCAATCGCCGCCTGTGCCAGTAATTGCAGCTGATGCAAATCCTCTGGCGTGCGCGGCTGCCAGACGGTGCTTTTTCCGTTGGCTGCCGAGACGGCGCGGTCGTTGATCAGAATCGCTGCCGTAATTCTGCGCACACTGCCTGGCCCTTGGATGCGATGATGCACGTGCTTGGAGACGGCGTAGTTGTCGCTCTCCTGATGTGAACTTTGCGGCGGCGCAGATTGTTGCGGATAGACGGGAGCCTTGACGTTGGGCGCATTGCTGGCCGTGCCCGGCACACCGCTCGGCAAGGTCTGGCCGCCGCTGTTGACGTCTGTGCGCTGGGTTGCAGTGGCGGCCACACGCGCCGGATCGTACACCTCATCCAGATCGTCTTCACTGCCGTTGTCAAAGTCCGCCGTTACGGAGGCGCGCACGTTACCCTCACCCGCCACTGGCTCCAGCGTGGCGATCAGCTTGTCGGTCAGCATCTGCTCATAGGCCGCCTGCTGCGCTTCGGCGCTCTTCGGCCCCAGTGTCTGGCGGCCATCGGCATCGACCAGCGTCACCTGATCGGGACGCAGCGTGTCCACCGCTCCAGCCACCAGATTGCGGATGGAGGCGGCCTCATCGTCGCTGAGACGACGGCGCAGTTTGAGCATCACGCTGGCCTTGGCGGCCCGCTGCTCATCGGTGAAAAGGGAGTCATGCGGCAGCACAAGGTGTACACGCGCCGACTGCACGGCGTCGAGCGAGCCGATAGTCTGCTCCAGTTCCCCTTCGAGCGCACGCTGATAATTGACGCGCTCATCAAACTCCGATCCCACCCAATTTGGCTTGTCGAAGAGCGAAAAACCCAAGCGTCCGCTGGAGGGCAACCCCTTGCCGGCCACCTGCAGACGCGCCTTGTTCAAGGCGCTGGCCGGGACGCGGATGCTGGCTCCATCCGGTGAAACTTCATAGGAGATGCCAGCGGCGTTCAATTCCTGCTCCACCTGCTGCGCATCCTGAGGCGTCAGGCCGCTCAGCAGCAGGCGCATGTCCGGCTTCAAAATGACGTAAAAGATGCCCGCCGTGACGCCCAGCAGCACCAGCAACGAGGCGGCCATGCCCATCTTCTGGCGGCCCGTGTAGGCCTTCAACCGATCCTGCACTGCACGTGCGCCGCCGTCGAGGCTCTGCTCGACGCGCGCCACCAGCGAGGTTGAGGCCGTCGGTTGCGTTTCGGTCGTGGTCTCACTCATCGCCGGTTCCCTTCTGCTGCCGCACTCTTCTGCCGCATTTCATTCCGCTAGCCTGTCTGACTGCACTGCTTAAAACTGCATCCCCATCAACTGCTGATAGGCCCCAATGGCCTTGTTGCGAAAGGCCAGCATCATCTCAAAGGCCAGGTCTGACTTCTCCGTGGCGATCATGGCCGTGTGCACATCCACGCCCTGGCCGGAGAGCAATCCGGTGACGGCCTGCGCCGCCTGCGTGTTCAACTCATTCGTCTTGGCGATGGCGTCATGCAGCACATCGGCAAAGGGAGCGTTGTAGGAAGGTGAGCCGGTCGCGCTAACGCTGGGGTCGAATCCGGCAGACTTCGACAGCGCGTCCAGCGAGGAGGATGCACCCGTCTGCGCGGTGTTCATCGCTTGTGCAGCCGACGGCAAATTAGGAATCGCGCTCATTGTTTTCTCGTTCGCTCTCGTTCTCTTGCTCTCTTCCGTTCCTGCACGAGGCCGCTGCGGCCTTCCGCGCTAGACCAGAATCGTCATCGTTTCGCTAATCATGTTTTTGGATGCGGTGACGGCGGATATATTCATCCCGTACGAACGCTCCGCGCCCATCAGATCCACCATCTCGCTCAGCGGGTTGATATTGGGGTAGGAGACATAACCGTTCTTGTCCGCATCGGGATGGCCGGGGTCATAGCGCTGCAAGGGCGCGGAGCCATCGTTGACCACGGCGGCCACGCGCACGCCCGGCGTCTCTAGGCCAGAGTTGGGTGCGCCCACCTGCGGCATCGTCGACGGCTGAATTCCGCTCTGCGAGAGCATCGCTTGCGCGAAGCTGGACGGCTGATCGACCGCTGCCGAGGTAAAGACCACATGCTGCCGCTGGTACGGCCCACCCTGGGGCGTGCTCGTCGTTTCCGCATTGGCCATGTTGGCCGCCACCACTTCGGCACGCGCCCGCTCCGCCTCCAGCGCCGATCCGCTGATGTCCATCAC
>DAHUZD010000126.1 GCA_027306745.1 Acidobacteriaceae bacterium | reverse complement strand
CCAGAACGCGCATCGCGCCGCGCAAAATTTTCGTCCAGGGGAATTCTTCATCTTTAGCGCGGAAGAAAATTTCTCCAGTGCGTTTTGCTGCCGGGCGATAGTACCAGCGCGCGAGCAACGCCAGATGGTCGGCCAGTTCCTCGGTGTTGGTCGGCGTGGATTGCGCCTGTGCAGCCAGGGTTTCGCAGGCAACGCGCAGGGCCTGCTGCTCAACGGCGGATGCAACCGGACCGGAGATGCGCCCGGCGCGGAGCAGGAAGAGCGCAACCGTAGTTGCTGGCTCCGAGGAGGGTGCGGCCTGCTGCACGATCAGCGCGTCCAACTGTGACAGGGGGTGCACCAGGGGCGGGCAGAGTTGCGCGGCGGCCTGCGCTTTTTGCAGACGGGCGTGGATTTGCGCGGCTCGTTCAAACTCCAGCGCGGCGGCAGCAGCTGTGCGCTCCTGCTCCAACGTGGCAAGCAGTTCAGCCCCGCGCGTCTGCAAAAATGCGCGCACGGCGTCTGCCTCTGTGGCATAGCGCGCATCGGTGCAGCCTTGGAAGCAGGGAGCCAGACACATTTTCATTTCGGAGTAGACGCAGCCGGGGAATTTTGGATCGGGCGCGAGATCGTCCACGCAGCGGCGCAGCAGGAAGAGGTTCAGCATCTCTTCAAGAAACCGCTCCGCCGCCGCGCGCGATGGAAATGGCCCGAAGGTGTGCTCCAAGCCGCGCCGAGAGATGCGACTGGTGGCGTACACGCGCGGATAGGCATTCTCCCACGCCAGTCGCAACACGGCGGGTAGGCGCAGATGCAGGCGTTTGTGCGCGCGTTCACCATAGGCCGCGTGGGTTGCTCGATAGAGCAGCAGGGCTGTCTCAAAACTGGAGCCGGTCTGCGTGTACTCCAATCTCCGCACGCGGCCAGACAGGTGCAGCCGCTTGGATGCGGCGGCATTTGGAGTGAGCAACCGCTGCATGCGCCAGCGCAGATTGGCTGTTTTGGCGATGTAGGCTTCCGGTTGAGCAGATGTGGATTCCGCTGCGCCACGCAATGCGAAGACAGCCGCGCTCGTGGGCAGAGTCGGCCAGATCGCCTGCCACTCTTCCGTGTTCTGTTCCGCGGGAAGTGCAACTGAGTGCGCAAACACACAGCGATTGTAGCGAATCGAGACGAAGCAACCACAGATTCCCCGACTCCGCTGCGCTTCGCTCGGAATGACAGAGTGTTTCGGTGCGATGATTTTCGTCACTTGGCGAGTCATTCTGAGGAGTGGAGCGACGAAGAATCCAGAGGATTTTGCACGTGTCGATGCAGCCGTGACCCTCTGGATTCTTCGCTGCGCTCAGAATGACTCCTCGCAAGACGGGAATCATTCCACACCTGCACACACTCTGTCAGCCTGCCCCCTCGGTTACGCTCGGAGCAGGTTACGGCTGCGAATGCGACCGCAGTGGAGGAGTCAGCGGTTTGCGTGGTGCAGACTACTTGGTCGTGGACGAAGAACCCGTGTTGGAAGAGGAAGGCGCAGGTGCGGAGGAGGGCGCAGCGTTTGCCGACGCAGAAGAACTGCCCGCTGTGCTGCCGGAGTCTGTGCTCGCAGAGGTGCTGGACTCTGTTGCGGAGGATTTGCTTTCGCTGCTGGTGCTGCCGGAGACACCGGCCTTGTTGCCGCTCTTGGCGTAGTCGGTGATGTACCAGCCCGCGCCTTTGAACTGAATTGCCGGAGCGGAAATCAACCGCTCCAGTGCGCCACCGCAGTGCGGGCACACCTTCTCTTCAGGGTCGCTGAAGCGTTGAATCTTTTCTGTGCGGCGATGGCACTGTTTGCATTCGTATTCGTACAACGGCATGGCGTTTTCCTACACTGAAAAACATCCCCGGAGGCGTGCGCCCCCAGGGATGGGCTGTGTTTACTTTAACTCGACCAGACCGACGCGCAGAATGGCATCGACGGAGCGAAGAGCGGCGATGGCCTTGGTCAACTGCGCTGGATCGGCGGGCGCATCGACCTGAATGACGGCCATGGCTTCGCCGGTGGCCTTGCTGCGCTTGGCGTCCGGGCGGCCCAGGGTAAAGTTGGCAATGTTGATGGCGTGCTCGCCCAGCACAGAGCCGATGCGGCCAATGACGCCGGGAATATCCTTGTTGCGCAGGAAGAAGAGCGTGCCGTGCAGTGGGGCTTCGATGTCAATGTCATCCATCGACAGCAACCGCGGCGAGCTGCCATGGAGCACGGTAGCGCTGGCGGTCAGGTGCTTGCCCGCGCCATGCAGCGTCAGCTTCAGCACATTGGCCGCACCGCCGCTGACAGCTTCTTTTTTCTCTTCATGCACGCGGATGCCGCGATCGGCTGCCACGGAACTGGCGTTGATGCGGTTGACCTGTTCGAAGTGCGACAGTACGCCGCAGAGCGCCGCATTGCGCAGCAGCTCGGTGCGCATGGAGGCCAACCGTCCGTTGTAAACAACGTCGATGCTCTCCACGCTGTGCGATTGGCTTTGCCCGGCTGCGATCTGCGCCAGCAGGCTGCCCAGGCTCTCGGCCATGCCGATGTAGGGCGCAATCTCGGTGTACTCCTCATGCGTCAGCGAGGCGACGTTGACCGCATTCTGCACCACTCCCAGCTTCAGGTAGGCCTTGACCTGCTCGGCGATCTGCACGCCGACGGCCTCTTGCGCCTCGTTGGTGGAACCGGCGATGTGCGGCGTCAGAATCACGTTGTCCATGGCGAAGAAGGCCGAATCCTTCAGAGGCTCTTTCTGGAAAACGTCCAGTGCAGCGCCAGCAACATGGCCAGAGCGCAACGCTTCGGCCAATGCGCCTTCGTCGATCAGCTCGCCGCGCGCGCAGTTGACGATGCGCACGCCCTTCTTCATGGTGGCTAGGGATTTTGCGTTGATCAGTCCTTCGGTCTGCGGCGTCAGGCCAACGTGCAGTGTTAGATAATCGGCCACGCGCAGCACCTCATCGACGGGAGCCAGGCGCACATTGTTTTCGCGAGCGATGGCAGCGGCCACGTAAGGATCGTGCCCCACCAGCTCCATGCCAAAAGCGCGGGCGCGGCGGGCCACTTCCATGCCCACGCGGCCCAGCCCAACGATACCCAGCGTCTTGCCGCGCAGTTCCATACCTTGCAGCGATTTCTTCTCCCACTTGCCCTCGTGCATGGTTGTGTTGGCGCGCGGAACCATGCGAGCCAAGTCCACCATGAGCGCCAGCGTGAGTTCAGCCACGGCCACGGCGTTGGCCCCTGGCGTGTTCATCACCACGATGCCGCGCCGTGTGGACGCTTCTGCGTCAATGTTGTCCACGCCGACACCGGCGCGTCCGATGACGCGCAGCTTGGGCGCGGCTTCGAGCAGCTTGGCATCCACCTGCACGGCAGAGCGCACCACCAAGGCATCGGCATCGGCCAATTCCGCGGCCAAACCGTTGGCGATTTTGTCGTGCGGAACCACCTTCCAATCCGGTTCGCTGGCAAAAACCGCCACCGTGGCCGGGGAAACCTTTTCGGCAAGAACAATCTTCATCGTCTGCTTTCCTTTGTTGGTTGCTGCCTGTGGTTAGCTGGTGGCTTTGAGCTGTTGGGTGCGCGCGGCCAGCGTCTTTTGTGCTGCGGCCACGGCAGAGCCAAACTGGAAGCCGGGAACCTTCAGCGTATCGACTGCAACCTGTTCGAGCGCTCCCACCACGGCCAGTGTGTCCAGCGGATCGAAGTAGCCCAAGTGTGCCACGCGGAAGAGTTGCCCCTTCATCTCGCCCTGTCCGTTGGTCAGCGTCAAGGCAAAGCGTGTCTTCATTTCCTTGACGATGATGCCGGAGTCGACGCCCTGCGGCGGCAGAATGGCCGTCACAGCGGCGGCGGGTGCATCCGGGGCAAAAAGGCGCAGGCCCAGTGCGGGCACGGCGGCGCGCGTCATCTGCGCGCAGGTCTCTGCGTTTTCGATCAGTAGGTTGCGTCCGCGTTCGAGGTCGCCGCCGGCCTGGCCGGCGATGTAGTCAAAGGCCGCGCCCAGCGCAGCGATTAGCGCCACGGCCGGCGTGTAGGCAGATTCGCCATTGGCTGCGGACTTGCGCTCGCGGCGCAGGTCAAAGTAGTAGCGAGGATTCTTGGTGGACTCCATGCGCTGCCAGGCGCGTTCGCTGACCGACAAATACGCCAAGCCTGGCGGAATCATCACGGCCTTTTGCGAGCCGCCTATAACCACATCCAAGCCGAGTCCGTCGATGTCGAGATGCGTGGTGCCGAGACCGGTGATGGCATCGACCACCAGCAGGGCTTCGCTCTTGGCCTCACGCAACAGCTTGGCCACGGCGGCCACGTCATGGCGCACGCCTGTGGAGGTCTCCGTCGCCTGCATGTAGACGGCGCGGGTGTCCGGCTTGAGCGCAGAGCGCACGGCGTCCAGCGCAAAGGTCTGGCCATAGGGCATGTTCACCACATCCACCTGGCAGCCGAAGGCCTTGGCCAGCGCCGTCCAGCGCTCGCCGAATTTGCCTGCCGTCAGCACCAGAACGCGGTCGCCCGGCGAGGTCAGATTCGACACAGAGGCTTCCATCGCGCCGGTACCGCTGGCGGCCATCAGAATCACATCGTTCTTAGAGCCGGTAAAGGTGCGCAACTGGCCCAGGACGCGCTGGTACATGGCGCGGAACTCGGGCGTGCGGTGGTGCATGTCCGCGGCGGCCATGGCGAACTGCGCGGCAGGCAATAAAGGCGTGGGTCCGGGAGTAAAGATGCGGGTTTTCCGAAACATGATGTCTTTATTGTACCGGGTCGGCGGATGGCCGGGCGTCCACTATACTGAAGAGTCTGTGCCCGCCGCGTGGTTGCGCGCCGCGCACAGCGCCAGAAAGAACGGATCAGGAGACGGCCACAATGACGATTGCAGAGCGCGTGCAGCAGGACATGATCGCAGCCATGAAGGCGCGCGAAGAGTTGCGGCTCTCCACGCTACGCATGGTCAAGTCGGCTCTCAAGCTGAAAGAGATCGACAAGCGCGCTCCGCTCACCGATGCCGAGGCCATGCAGATTCTGGCCACGCTGATCAAACAGCGCCGCGAGGCCATCGAGCAATTTACCCAGGGCAACCGCCCCGAGCTGGCAGCCAAAGAGGCGGCAGAGATTCCAATCATTGAGGCGTATTTGCCCAAGATGGCCGATGCAGCGCAAATTGAAACCATCGTGCAGGCCGTGGTTGCAGAGCTGGCCGCGTCCGGGGCCAAGCCCACAGCCAAAGAGATGGGCAGCGTAATGAAGGCCGCACAGGCCAAACTGCAAGCGGCGGATCTGCGTGCCGATGGAAAACTGGTCAGCGACAAAGTGCGCGCAGCGCTGGCTTAGAGCGGACCTCGGCGCAGGCTAAACCGGTGTGTCGCCCGCTCCGGTCTCCGTGCCCAACACGACTTTGATGTCCATGCGCTTCTGTCCGCGATAGATGGTCACCGTCACCGTTTGTCCGGCGCGCAAGCCATCCATGATGCCAGAAACATCTTGCGCATTGGCGACCGGCTCGCCGTCAATGGCGACGATCAAATCCCCGCCAACATAAATCGGCGTATTGCCCAGATAGGCTTTTTGCGTGCCGCCGCGCAGCCCGGCGCGGTCGGCAGGGCCGCCAGGAACAACGCGCTCAATCAGCACGCCATACTCCGCGGGCAGGCCCATTTGGTCGGCCAGATCAGGCCCGATAGGCAGCGACTGAACCCCCATGGTGGGGCGCAGCACCTTGCCGTATTGGGCAAAGTCATTGAGCACGGCCTTGGCGGTGTTGATGGGAATGGCGAAGCCGATGCCCGCGTTTTGGTCCGCGCCGCCACCAGTGGCGATCATGGAGTTGATGCCGATCACCTCGCCGCGCGTATTCAGCAGCGGCCCGCCGGAGTTGCCCGGGTTGATGGCAGCATCGGTCTGGATTGCGCCTTCGATCAGATTGCCGAGCGGCCCGCGCACGCTGCGGATGGAGCTGACAATGCCGCGCGTCATGGTTCCGCTGAGTCCGAAAGGATTGCCGATGGCGTAGACCACCTGACCCACCTGCAAATTGCGCGAGTCCGACAAAAGCGCAGGCTGCAAATTGGGTGCGTCGATCTG
>DAHUZD010000119.1 GCA_027306745.1 Acidobacteriaceae bacterium | reverse complement strand
TCAGCCTCTTGCATGTTGGCACCAGCCTCTGCCATCGGCAGAAAGAGGCCCATCTGCGCCAGTTCCATCGCAGTCGCAGATGGAGGCTTCAGCAGGCTGTTGGTGGGCGGTTTGTGGGTCGGTGCGCGCTTCACAAAGTTTGAGTCTAGAGCATTTTCAGCCAGCGTGTTCTGGGTTGGTCTGGGAGTGTGGTGATGACTTTTCTCCACTCAAACCAACGACGGCCTGCACGAGGCTGCCGAAATTTTGGGCCGTGGGTCTATTTGAATCACTAGAATGAGTCAATCTGAGCGGAATGGAGCGGAGCGCGATGAAAAACCTGGAGAACTTCTGTCTCAATCCCTCAGCCCTGACCGTCTGAATTCTTCGCAGCACTCAGAATGACACTCTGTCTTTGGCGAAAATGGTAAAGCGCTATCCGACATCCTTCCAACGGACCCATGACCCAATTTTGTCAACGCTGGACTGAAAAACCTGCTGGCAGCGGCCAGGCACGTTGGGCGGCGGGTTAGTGCACGGTGTGCAACAGCGCATGCGCCTGATGCAACAGTTCGTCCGGCTGCACCGGCTTGGTCATTACGCGATTGGGCGCTTTGAACGCATGCACACACTGCCGCGCGGACTTCAGATTCGCATAGTGTGCCGTGAGCAGCAGGATGCGGCAACTCGGCAGCGTGCCAGCGATGGAGGAAGCCACCTCCAGGCCGCTCATGCCCGGCATGGTGATGTCGCAGAGTAGCAGCTCGGGAGCAAATTGTTTGGCGCAGGAGAGCGCCTCGTCGCCTGAGTAGGAAGCGCGACAGTCATATCCACGCTTCTGAAAGATCAGGCACAGCGTATCGGCTACCAATGGGTCGTCATCGACTACCAGCACCTTGGACTTCATGGTCTGCCCCATTACACCACTGCGTTGTTTGGATTTCTCTGCCTACAACACTACGCCGATTGCCGCCCGTGTAAAGAGAAAAATACTGGAAAAGTACTCCACAGGAACTGCGTGTACCGATGCAGGAAATATCAAGGTAATCTGATCCAGCCGCCGCAGCGATGGGTGAGGGTGCAAGTCTATGAAAAATCGTTTCAATAGGGCAAAAAGGCGACCTGAAAGGAGGGGGCGGGGTTCTGCCGCTGATCGCCTACTGCACTCCGGCAGCCATCAGGCTGGGGTGCACATGCAGACGGCGACGACGGCGGCGCACGGCATGGTGAACGGGGCGAGCTGGCGCGCGATGCTCGGGCGCTGCGGGCTTCGGCTCGGCGGTTTCGGGCAGGGCCGGTGCATCGGCACTGGCGATCATGTGTGTCGAAAATCCCGGCTCATCCACATAGGTTTTGTAGACAGAGATGTGGAAGCATGATTGATGGAATTCCTCTTCCACGTCCAGCAAGCCTGCGCTTTGCAACTGGCCCAGGTAGGCACGCATACAGTCGATCTCGCGCACAGACATGCCCTTTTTGCCAATGTCGACAGCCTGGCCCGTCAGGTGCGGCGAGGCCGTATCGCCGCTGGCAGGAGCCGCGTTTCCATTGATTCGCTCCAAATGCTGTTGAAACTGGACGGTGCGCACCGCCGATGTGACTACCAGCGGATGAACAAACAAGGCCGAGTGGGCATGCGCCAGATTGGCCAGGAAGTCTGCCGTCCATGGGCGGCAATAGCGCCGGTTGACGGGCAGGCGCGGATCGACAGCCAAACCATGGCCCACGGGCAACGCTGCCAAATGCTTGGCGGCTAACATTTCTTGGATTTGTGCGTCACTCTGTATGCGGCCCAGTCCTTCGACGTCCGCGATGATGTTCTGATGCACCAGCACGTCATGGGAACCGCGCAGGGGCCGGGGAATGTGCCTGGGAATGGCGACGGTCTGCGTAGCCTGAGCCGGTGCAGGTAACTGGTCGGCTCCGGTTTCCGCATCGGCGGCTTCAGGATCTGGTGCTGCGGCCACGGCGTCTGGATGCACAGCATGCAGACTGCGGCGACGGACTACTTGCCGGTGAACAATTGTTCGGCGATGTCTGCGGGCGCGGGCCACCGTTTTTCGGCGGCGATGAACGCGGTGAGGATGGCGGGCGCGAATGGTGGATGGCTGCGTGCGTGTTTGCAGGGTTGCCAACGCCGGCCAAGCCAGCAACAACGCGCAGCAAGCCGCAAACACTGCGCAGTAGCGCAGCCAGCGGCAGCTTACGGATTGGAGGTTTTGCACGCGCATCACTCTACTTCAGACTATCTCATTGGAGTTGCAGTCTCCAAGCATGCGCCAGAACAATTTTGGACAGCGTACCCATTTATGCACTCTTACCGTACGACAAGGAGGAAGAAACTATGCACGCTTCATTGCACACCCGGCTCAGGATTTTTGCCTGGGGCATTCTCTCCGCCTTTCTGGTTTGCACTCCGCTACTCTCCGCGCAAACCATTCGCGTCAACTGGAGCCACAACGCTCCCTTTTCCGACTACAGAACCGTTGCCTGGGTACCCAGTCCGCATGACAATCATCCCTTTTACCGGCAGTATGTGGGCGAGTATGTGCGCGCGGCGCTGACGAAAAAAGGAATGAAGATTGTTTCCATGGCGCAGTCCCCGGACTTGATTGCCACCTATCACTTCTTAACCCAGGAATCCGAAGAAACCGAAACCACCTATGAGGGCATGGGCGGTGGTGGCTGGGGTGGTTGGGGCATGGGCATGGGTATGGGCGGCATGGGCATGGCCAACACAACCCAGGAACCCATCACTATCGGCGTGCTCACCGTGGATCTGATCGACGCCAAAACCAAACATCTTGTCTGGCGCGGCCAAGCCACGCAGGACAATGTTCTGAAGCCGGGCAAGAACGAAGAGAAAGAAGTGGCCAAATCCGTCTATAAAATGCTGGATCACTTCCCACCCAAGTAAGGCAGCCAATACACACAAGTCTGAAACGGCCCGCGCATGCAGCCATGCTCGCGGGCCGGGCTGCAAATGAATTTGCCATCGCCTACAATGCTAGCCAGAGGACCGTGAGCGCGATCCCCGGCCCGATGACTCCTGGAAGTTTCCCCTTGCGGCATGCTTCCATTTTTGACGGACACCCGTCCAAGAAGAGTGCGACCGGTTGGCCAGCGCGCCAGCGAACGTGAATGAGACAGGACGTACGACCATGACGACTCTGCGTATTCTGAATCCGCTGCGAATCAAGCTGCTTGTGGCAGTGTGCGTTGTTCTGGCGCCGCTGGCGCTGGCCGCGCAAAGCATCCGCGTCAACTGGCGGCTAGATGCACCTTTCTCCAGCTACAAAACCTACGTATGGGTGCCGAGCCAGGAGAACAATCATCCCTTTTACCGCCAGTATGTGGATGAGTACGTCAATTACGCTTTGAAAAACAAGAAGCACATGGTGCAGGTCTCGGCTGACCAGTCTCCCGATCTGCGCGTGGAGTATCACTTTCTGACACAGGAAACGATGGACACCAACACCACCTACTGGGGCACCGGCGGTTGGGGTGGTGGGGTATGGGGCGGCATGGGCATGGGCTGGGGAATGGGTGGCATGGGCTTTGCCAACTCTCGTCGGGTGCCGCGCACGATTGGCATCCTGACCATCGACATGTTTGACACCCGCACCAACAAACTGGTCTGGCGTGGTCAGGCCACTGAGGATAGCGTGGATGTTGGCAATAAAAATGAAGAAAAGCAAGTGGCCATGTCCATCTTCAAGATGATGAAGCGCTGTCCACCGCCGCCGAAGTAGGGAGCGCTATCGCGCTTGAAATAGAAGGATGGAAGTATGCGTTCGCCGTTGGTTAACAATCGCCAACGGCGACGCTCTTTCGGTACAATCCATCGTACGTTCCTTCTGCGCCCGCATCAAGGAGTCTCATGCATAAGAAACAAGTAGGCATTGTCCTTTTTAAGGATGTCGAAGTATTAGATTTTTGCGGACC
>DAHUZD010000113.1 GCA_027306745.1 Acidobacteriaceae bacterium | reverse complement strand
CTTGCAGGTGCTGTGCAGCCAGTTCCAGTTCACCGAGAATGGGAATGCCCAGCGCGCGGGCCTGTTGCAACTCCGGCGTGTGCAGCGCAATGCCCGGGCTAACGACGATTGCATCCTGCTGTTGAAATGTCAGCGGGCCGTGGCCGCCGGTTTCGACGGAGATGCCAGCCTGCAGCAATGCGGGCAGCTCACGCGCCAACTGCTCTGGGCTGCGCGTGTCAGAAACGGTGACCTGCGCGCCGTGCTGGCGCAGAAACAGAGCCGCCGCCATGCCGGAGCGCCCTGCGCCCGCCACCAGAATTTTTTTGCCGTGCAATTCCATGCGTTCCGTTTCCAAAAACTGTTAGCGCAACTTTAGTGTGGTCAGCGCCAGCAGGGCGAAGACCAGCGCGGCGATCCAAAAGCGGACGATCACCTTGGACTCGGACCAGCCGAGCAGTTCAAAGTGATGGTGCAGCGGAGCCATTTTGAAGATGCGCTTTTTGCGCAGCTTGTAGCTGCCCACTTGCAGCATCACGCTGAGCGCCTCTAACACAAAGACGCCGCCAATAAACGGCAGCAGCAGTTCCTGCTTGATGATGATGGCCACAGCGCCAATGGCTCCGCCGAGGGCCAGTGAGCCGACATCGCCCATAAAGACCTCTGCCGGATGAGCGTTGTACCAAAGGAAGCCGATGCTGGCGCCGACCATCGAACCGCAGAAGATGGTCAGCTCAGAGACCATCGGCATGCGTTGCAGTTCCAGATAGTCAGAAAAGATGACGTGGCCACTGACGTAGGTGAGCACCGTCAACGCGCCAGCGGCGATGATGGTGCAGCCGATGGCCAGGCCGTCCAGGCCGTCGGTCAAATTGACGGCGTTGGTGGCACCCACCAGCACCAGCACCGTGAAGACGATGAAGGGCAAAAAGGCCAGCACTCCCAGGTAGGGAACATGCGCCAAAGAGTGCAGCATCATGGAGGGCCGGACGTGTTTGAAGAACGGCACCACCAGTCGTGTGGAGTACTCGCCGCGGCGTTGAAGCGCCAGCAGCGCCAGTGCATCGATGACGGCGACAAGAATCTGGCCACCCATTTTTTTGCGCGCCGTCAGGCCCAGATTGCGCCGGTGTACAACCTTGATGTAGTCGTCAGCAAAGCCGATCAGGCCAAAGCCAGCCGTGGAAAAGACCGCCAGCCAGACGAAGGGATTCGACAAGTCGCTCCAAAGCAGCGTGGGCACCAGAATCGCCAGACAGATGAGCAGACCGCCCATTGTGGGCGTTCCGGCTTTTTTCTGGTGATCCTTCGGGCCATCTTCAAGGATGTAATGGCCGATTTGAAACTGTCGCAGTTGCTCGATTAAAAATGGGCCGATCAGCAGTGCGATCAACAGCGCCGTCAGCGTGGCGAAGGCCGTGCGGAAGGTGAGGTACCGGAAGATGCGGAACGCGCGACAGACCGGAAAAAGATGTTGGTAGAGCAGCCAGTAGAGCAAGCGTCCTCCCGCGCCAGCGTGCGGCGGCGCGTGCAAGCGGATTTCTCTGGCTATGGTAAACGGTTGCCGCGCTTCCGTGCGCGCCGCGGCTCAGATTACTGCGCTGCGCCGGTTTGTGGGCTGTTGACCAGGCCCGTGGCGGGCGCGCCCGTGCTGCCGCTGGAAAAATAACCGGGCCGTGTGCGCGCGGTCAATTTGCCCATGCCTTTGGCCTGGGCTGTGACGCGTACATTGCGATAGCCACCTTCACTCTCGGGCCGTGTGGGGTGGTAGCCAATGGTGTACTGGTTGCGGATATCCTCAGCCACTTGTTCGGCGATGTTGTCCACCTGCGCCAGCGACTTGGGAAAGTAGGCCAACCCGCCTGTGTCACTGCTCAGCGTTTGCAAAGCGTGGCGTGCGGTTTTGGATTCGCCGCCGCCAAAAAGCAGGCCGATGGAATAAATGATCGGCCCTTGCAGGCTTTGCACCTTGCGCACCGCCTGTTGCAGCGTACTGCTGGAGCTGTTGTCTTCGCCGTCGGTAATGATGAGCAGCACCTGTTTGCGCCACTTGGCCTTTTGCGCCAGATGGTCTGCCGCGGCAACGATGGCGTCATACAGCGCCGTGCCGCCTTTGGCGTCGATATGGCCCAACCCTTTTTGCAGCAGGTAGACGTTGGAGGTCAGGTCTTGATCCAGATAAGC
>DAHUZD010000117.1 GCA_027306745.1 Acidobacteriaceae bacterium | reverse complement strand
CCATCGCACCGTTGTTTATGGTTTGCGCAGGTGTTGCACGAAGCGCGAGGGGAGGCGATAGTGGCCGCAGCACGGGCGTATTCTGCGCAAGTTGTGCCGTCTGCGCTGTTGGCGCAAGCGCATTGTGCCGCATCCAAACCTGACCGGCCAATCCGCCCAGAAAAAAGCCAACCACAGCCAGGGCCGCAGCCACGCCGGGAGCGCTGCGCAGTTGCGCAAAGAGCGCCAGTGTGCCGGTTTGCAGGCGCAGCCATAATGAAGGCGCACCCATTTGGTCCAAAGCCTGGTCAAGCCGGATGCGGCTCTGCGCCAGCAAGTTGGGCGATGGTTCCTGCGCCGGAGTGAGCGTCAGAGCGCGTTGCAGCGCCTGATACACCTCCAGTTCCGCACCGCACCGCTCACAGGTGAGCGTGTGCAGCTCCAGTTCGGCGCTGGTGTCCTCATCCAACTCGCCGTGAATGAAAGCGACGATCTGCAGTTGAGCTTTGTCGCATTGCATGGCTTTGTACCTCCCTACCCCCGAAAGAATGCCGTTGCCGGAAACTGTATTTTTTTTGAACGTGCTCTCGATCTATCTTCGTACGACTTCGTTTCCGGAACCTGAAAATAAAAAACTCTGCGAATTTTTCTTTATCTCAAATCCGCCAATTGCCCGCGGAGTTTGCGCGTGGCGCGGAAGAGCGTATTTTTGGCCGTCTCCTCAGACGTATTCAACATTTCTCCAATGGCGCGCAGACGCAGACCCTGATAGTGTTTCAGCTCAAAAACCATGCGCTCACGCGGCGACAGCACATCGAGTGCGTTTTGAATGCGGTCCCCCAGCCGCACCCGTTCCAGCTCCTGCTCGGGATTGAATCCGGCGCGCTGGTCGGCGAAACTGTCCAGCAGGTCGCGCTCCTCACCCTGGGCCGTGATGGTGATGGCAGACTCTTCGCGGCGCGTTTTTTTGCGGCGCATCTGGTCCAGACACAGATTGGTGACGATGCGGTAAATCCAAGTATAAAAGGAGCATTCAAACCGGAAGCTGCCCAGGTGGCGGTAGGCTTTCAGGAATGCCTCCTGATAAATATCCTGCGCATCCTGTTCGGAGCCGGTCAGATGCAAAGCCAGCCGCAGCACAGATTGGTCATAGCGGCGTACCAGCGTGTCAAAGGCCGGGCGGCTGCCGCTTTGGGCCTCGCGGATCAGCTCCGCGTCTTCGATGCGCTCTGGCAGTTCGTTGGACACCTTCTTGGATTGTATGCCCGGCATACTTTGCCGGAGGCGTGGGGAAAGAATCGGCTGCAAGGTGATAGTTACGCTTGGCATATCGGTCAGTCGTTCCTGTTCTGGCTCCCCTGCGGAAGTCGTGCAATCAAACCCTTCGTTAACTAGGACGCTGCCCGTAAAAAAAGGTGAGCAGTTCGGGCAGGCCGACGCGAGAATTGCACCGCCGGGGGGACCATGTTCAAGAGGAAATTTCGATGAAGAGCTTGTTTTTAACTACCCTGCTAGCGCTGGCGGCGCAGCCGGTTCTGGCGCAAACTCCGCCACAAACCGATAGCAGCTACATCGATGCCCAAGGCACAGCGCACATTACGCGCGTGGTGCCTGTGCCAACCACCGTCAGCCCGCAGGCGCAGAAGTATCTGGCCGAGCCGGTGCCGGACCGTCCCGGCCACCGTCCACTGTCGCTGCGCCGCAGCGAGACCGACGCCTGGCAGGCGCGCGCTGGCCGCCAGTGGCAGGCCATCAATCCGGTGCGCATCCACATGGCGACCCTGGCGGGTGTGCCTGTGCGCGTGGTGGAACCGCTGAACATTCCAGCCGGAAAGCGTGACCGCGTGCTGTTGAATCTGCATGGCGGCGGCTTCAATTCCGACTCCGGCTCGCTGACCGAGACCATCCCCATCGCCTACCGCACCCAGACCAAGGTGGTCGCCGTGCTCTACCGGCTGGCGCCGGAGCATCCTTTTCCCGCCAACGTGGACGACGCCGTCGCAGTGTATAAAGAGTTGCTGAAGACGTACAAGCCGCAGAAGATCGCCATCTATGGCACCTCGGCGGGCGCGGTGATGACGCCGGAGGTGGTTGTGCGCCTACGCCAACTGGGCCTGCCGCTGCCGGGCGCGCTGGGCATCTTCTCGGGCTTTGGAGACTTCAGCCAGATGGGCGACTCCCGCTCGCTCTTCTCGTTGCGCGGACTCTCGGGCCATCTGGACCCACCGGGCACTCCCAACCCAGACAACAGCTACGTGGGCAAAAC
>DAHUZD010000115.1 GCA_027306745.1 Acidobacteriaceae bacterium | reverse complement strand
GATGGAGGAGGTCAATTACATCGATCAGGTGCGCATGATCGCTGTCGATCATCCGCTGGGCACGCAAGTCAACGCCGACGAAAAATTCTTGAGCGAGCCACCGTTTGCTTCAGGAAAGATTCTGCTCAGTGCGCGGGCGCATCCACTGGCTGGCGCATGGGACGATGCAAACCGCACCGTGTTGCCACTGTTGCGCGCGCGCGACCATCAATACGTCAGCGGCTTCACGCCGCTGCAGTATGACGGCTTCGCCAATCTGCACGCGCTCACGCTGGATATAGGCCCATGGTCGTCGAATCTGCCGCTGCGTCTGCTGCTGCATGGCTACGTAAACTATTTCTCCGCTAGCTCAATGTACGCAGCCTGGCAGGCGGGGCTGCATCCGATTCCGCCTTATGTGGAAGCGCAGATGCCCGATGGCCACTGGCAGCGCGTGGTTAGCGACATGGGATTCCCAGCCGGACTCCCGCGCACCATTGTGGCCGATCTGACCGGAAAACTACCGCCGGGCACGCAGCGCATTCGCATCGTCACAAATCTGCAAATCTACTGGGATCAGATTTTGGTGGACAACGAAGCCAACGATCCACGCGCGATGCACACGACGGAGTTGCCGCTCGACGCGGCCTCGCTGGCCTTTCGCGGCTACCCGCAACAGATCGAAGGCGCATCGCCCGGCGACCTCACCTACAACTACAACCGCATTAGCCAGACTGGCCCCTTCGTGCGCCAGCGCGGCCAATATACGCGCTACGGCGATGTGACACCGCTGTTGCAGCGCATCGACGACCGCTTTGTCATCTTCGGCAGCGGCGAGGACATGGACTTGGAGTTCAGCGCCAACGCCCTGCCTGCTCTGCCGGACGGATGGACACGCGATTACTTCTTCTACGCCAACGGCTACGTGAAAGACATGGATTTCTATGAAGCCAGTCCCTTCACCGTTACTGATCTGCCCTATCACGCAATGCGCGGTTATCCGTATGCGAAAACGCAGAATACGCCCGCTGTACCCGAGCGAACCGGCTATCAGTTGGATTGGAACAACCGCTATGAATCGGGCCTGCACCCACGGCCATACGTCTTCGACTATCAGCCGAGCGTGCAACGTCCACCCGTACCCAGCGCAGACACAAAGGAACCGCAGCCGTGAACGCGAGTACGACTTGCGTCGCACTGCACTCTGCGGTGGAGCAGTTGGCGCTGCTGCGCACAAAAAAAATCTCTCCGCAGGAACTGGCCGAGGAGCACATTGCGCGCATCGAGCGCCTGAACCCCACGCTGAACGCCTTCGTGGACTTTGACGCCGCGCGTGTGCGTGCAACCGCGCGGGATTTGCCCAATGCCGATGCATCACAGCATCCACTCCTCGGCTTGCCCATCAGCGTGAAATCCTCTATCGCCGTGGCTGGAATGCGCTGTGAGAATGGCAGCCGGCTCGAACGTGGCCAAATGCCCGGCGAAGATGCTGTTTCTGTTGCGCATCTGCGACGGGCAGGCGCAGTGGTTCTGGGCACAACCAACTGCCCCGAATATCTGATGGCCTACGAGACCGACAATCTTCTCTACGGACGCACAGCCAATCCGTGGGACGTTACGCGGACCGCGGGCGGATCCAGCGGCGGCGAAGCGGCGGCCATCGCCGCGGGACTGTCCGCAGCAGGCCTCGGCAGTGATAGCGGCGGCTCCGTTCGCCAGCCAGCGCATTGCACCGGCATCTGCTCGCTGAAGCCCACGCCGGGGCGGCTTTCCAGTTGGGGACACATTCTGCCTTGCGTGGGGCCGTTTGCCTCGCTTGGCTCCGTCGGCCCCATGGCGCGCACGGTCGGCGATGTTGCGCTGCTCTTCGATCTGCTTGCGGGAGCGGACGCAGCCGATCCCCTCGGCGCGCCGGTTTCCTTGCGTCGCTACACGCGCGAAGAATTGCGACAGATTCCCATCGCGTATTTTGAGGACGACGGCCTGCTGCCCGTCACGCCGGAGACGCGCTTGGCCGTGCGCGCGGCGGCAGATGCGCTGAGCCGCCAGGGATTTCGCGTGCGCCCTTTACGTCCGCAGGGGTTGGAGTCGGCGCGTCAACTCTGGTGGAAATTCTTCGTGCAGGGTGGCGCAATGTTTTTGGATTCTACCTTGCGCGGCCACGAGAATTCGCTGAGTCCCACGCTGCTGGACTTTCTCTCCATCGCGCGCAGCCAGCCACCGCTCACCACACAAGCACTACTTGAAGCCTGGGCAGAGTGCGATCTGCTGCGCCGCCAATTTCTCGTCGCCATGCAAGAGCATCCCATCCTGCTTTGCCCGGTCAGTGCGGTTCCCGCCTTCGGCCACGGCGAGCGCGCCTGGGCGGTCGAAGGCCAAAACGTCGCCTATCTCGACGCGATGCGCTACACGCAGTGGTTCAACACGCTGGCCATGCCCGCAGCAGTTGTGCCCGTAGGCCGCTCACCACAGGGCCTGCCCATCGGCGTGCAGATCGCGGGCAAGCCCTACGCCGATGAGATGGTGCTCTCCATCGCCGCCGCTATTGAACAGGACTTCGGCTACTCCGTTCCGCCCATGGCAAACACCGCATAACGTTTTGCTTGCCGTGATAGCCTCAAGCCCAGCGGAGCGAGACACCCAGCCCAATTTATAACCGAAGCCAAAGGAAATCTTTATGGACGCAATATCGCGCAGACATTTTTTGAAAACAGGCGCTGCGGCTGCCGGAGCGGCCGCTCTGCCAGGCTCTGGCCGGGCGTTCTCTGCCTTCGCCGAGCAAACGACTGCTGCCCGGCTCCTGCCGTTTTCCTATGCCGATGTGGAATTGCTGGACGGCCCGATGCAGGAGCAATTTCGCACCAATCATGCGTTCTTCCTGGCCTTGGAGGATGACCGGCTGCTGAAACCCTTCCGCCAAAAGGCCGGGCTGCCGGCTCCCGGTGAGGATATGGGCGGCTGGTACAGCTTTTCGCCCAGCTTTGATCCGCCCAGGAATATGACCGGCTATATTCCCGGACATTCCTTTGGACAATATCTCTCAGGACTGGCGCGCGCCTACGCCGCCACAGGATCACAACCCACCCGCGCCAAAGTTCATCGCCTGGTGCGCGGCTTTGCAGCCACAGTAACGGAGAAGTTCTACGCTGGCTATCCCCTGCCCGCCTACACCTTTGACAAGATCAACTGCGGGTTGATCGACGCACATCAATTTGCCGGGGACACCAGCGCACTGGCCGTGCTGAACCACGCAACCGATGCGGTGCTGCCGTTTCT
The DNA here is from genome assembly GCA_027306745.1 of Acidobacteriaceae bacterium. GTDB lineage: Bacteria > Acidobacteriota > Terriglobia > Terriglobales > Acidobacteriaceae > JAJZCX01. The sequence continues at coordinate 1,129 of DAHUZD010000115.1, read as the reverse complement.
GCCGCCCAGGGCGCTGACGCGCGCCGAAATGCAGGCGCGTCCGCACCCAAACATTGCCTTCACTTGGGATGAACCCTACACTCTGCCCGAGAATTTCTATCTGGCCTACCAACGTGGAGCGGGCGCTCGCTACCGCTTGCTGGCCCGGCGTTTTTTGCAGGATCAGGACTACTTTGACCCACTCGCAGAGGGCCATAACATTCTGAACGGCTTGCACGCCTACAGCCACGTCAACGCTCTGTCGTCTGCGTTTCAATGCTTCCAGGTGGATGGCAGCCAGAAACATTTATCCGCTGCCCGCAATGGTTTCGCGTTTGTGGAGACGACGCAGAGCTTTGCCACCGGAGGCTGGGGTCCCAATGAAACCTTCTCCACGCCAGACAGCGGCAAGCTGGGCCAAAGCCTGACCACAACGCACGCCAGCTTTGAGACGCCCTGCGGCGCTTACGGCCACTTCAAAATCGCCCGCTCGCTTCTGTGCATCACCGGAGACAGCCGCTACGGGGACAGCATGGAGCGGGTGCTCTACAACACCATCCTGGGAGCCAAACCCCTTTTGCAAGATGGCAGCAGTTTTTATTATTCGGACTACAACATGCACGGCAGCAAGTTCTACCACCCAGACAAATGGCCCTGCTGCTCTGGAACTTTTCCGCAGATCACCGCGGACTACGGCATCAGTTCGTACCTTCGCAGCGCGCACGGCATCTACGTCAATCTTTACGTTCCGTCCAAGGTTACCTGGCGGCAGAGTGGGGCGCATTGCACTCTGACGCAGCGAACCAGCTACCCCTATGTGCCCACTGCCAGCTTGGAACTAGCTTTGGATCGCGCCGCCCGCTTCACCGTCGCCGTCCGCATCCCGGCCTGGGCTGGCGATGCGACACGCATCACGGTGAACGGGAGCCGCATTCCGGGCGACCCATCGCCCGGTACATTTTTCCCCATCACGCGGGAGTGGCGGCACGGCGACCGCATCGAAATGGAATTTTCCATGCCGCTGCAATTGCAGGCCGTCGACGCGCAACATCCAAAGACCGTGGCGCTGACACAGGGGCCGCTCGCGCTGTTTGCCGTGGGAGAATCCCTGCCCAACTTGAGCCGGGAGATGTGGCTGCAAACCCGGCAA
>DAHUZD010000114.1 GCA_027306745.1 Acidobacteriaceae bacterium | reverse complement strand
CACGGCCAATCACGCATTGTGCAGGCGACTGTACGCAGGCGGAGTATCTGCCGGGCGGGCGCATCGTTTATACGGAGCGCGGAGCGGGCAGCGTGTGGGGTTCATCCACGGTGATGGTGGCGCGACTCGATGGCAGCGATGCGCACGCAATCACCTTTGGCCCCGGAGATTTTCAAGTGGTGCGTGTGCTGCACAACGGGCGCATTTTGCTGGTAGCCAATGCTCCACTGACGGAGGCTGGCCTGCAGCATCCTCAGCAGGCGCTCTATCAGATGCGGCCCGATGGTTCTGGTTTGTACCGGTTGCCGCAGACGGTGGCGCAGCAGATGCAGAAGGAACAATCGCCCGCACCCGTTCCGCTGCCGGGCATCTTTCCGCAGCGATACGCACCGCGTCCTGTGCCGCTGCTGTATCCCAGCATTTTGCATTTGCAGTCGAAGACCGGGCGCATGTTGTGTCTGAACGCCTACCCAACCTTGGATGCGCCTAATGGGAAATTTGTGACAGTTATCGCGCAGGTGCGCGTGCTGACGCTTGGCAAGGATGGCCGCGAGCGCATCCTCGGTAACGCTCCTGTGGAACAGGACGGCTCATTTTATTTGACGGTGCCTGCCGATACGCCGGTGCGGTTTGCGCTGCTTGCAAAAAATGGTGCGGTGATTCACGAGCAGAAGAGCTGGATATGGGCGCGGGCCGGCGAAGACCGCGGCTGTGCAGGCTGCCATGAGAATCCCGCGCTTGCGCCGGAAAACCACTGGCCCCTGGCGCTGAAAAGATTTGATACACCCACGCCGCTGGGCACCGCAGCAGGGATGGTGCCAGTGCACAAGGATGGCAGGCAATGATGCGATGGAAGATTGCGGTTGGGATGATATTTTTCTGTGGAGTTTGCACGCTGCCCCATGCACTCGCACAGACGAAAAATTCATCCACAGAAAATCCTGGAGCCAGCGCGCCCAAGGCGGCAGCGAATGCTTCACTGCCGCAGTTCGAGGATGTGACTGCCAAGTCTGGCATTCACTTCCGCCATTCTTTTGGAGAAAAAGAGCTGCGCACGATTCTTGAAGGCACGGGCTCTGGCTGCGCGTGGCTGGACTACAACAACGACGGCCTGCTGGATCTTTACGTGGTAAATGGCCGCCACATCGATGGCTTGACGGATCACTCCGCGCCGGATGGCGTGGATGCGACGAATCACCTGTATCGCAACAATGGCGACGGCACATTTACCGACGTGACTGTGCAGGCTGGCGTGGTAGGCAAGGGATTCGGTGTGGGCGTGACCGTTGGAGATTTTGACAACGATGGGTACGAGGACATCTACGTTACGAATTACAATTCCGCGATTTTGTATCACAACAACGGCAACGGAACTTTTACAGATGTGACGGCAAGGGCGGGTGCGGATAATCCATATTTCGGAACCGGTGCGGCTTGGCTAGATTACGACCGAGATGGCCACCTGGATTTGTTCATCGGAAACTATCTGCAATTTGACCCGGCCTACAGGTATTACTACTCAGCAGAAAACTATCCGGGGCCGCTCAGCTATGCGCCGGAGCGGAATCGTCTATTGCACAACAATGGCGATGGAACTTTCACCGATGTATCGCGTGCAAGCGGCATCAGCGCGCAGCCGGGCCGAGCGATGGGCATCACCGTGGGGGATTACAACAACGACGGCTGGCCGGACATTTACGTTGCCAATGACACGATGGCCAGCTATCTGTACCACAACAATCACGATGGAACCTTCACCAATGTTGCTGCCGAGCTGGGCGTGGACTATGGGCAGAACGGTGAAGAAAGTACAGCAATGGGGCCGGCTTTTGGCGACTACGACAATGATGGCTGGCCGGATTTGTTTGTCTCAGATGCGCACTATCACCGGCTGTATCGCAACTCTGGCAAGCCGGATGGAATGTTTCAAGACGTGACCGACCACAGCGGCATTGGTGCAGTCTCTGGCCAATATGCGGGATGGGGCAGCGGATTTATCGACTTTGACAACGACGGGTACAAGGACCTCTTCATCGTGAATGGCGGCATGAGCTGGCCAGTGCCCATGCAATCCATCTTGTTGCGCAACAGTGGCAAGGGAATTTTTACCGACGTCTCCGCACAGGCGGGCGAATTTTTCAAGGAGCAGATTGTTGGACGCGGTGCTTGCTTCGCCGACTATGACAATGACGGATATATCGATGCCTTTATCACCACGCTGAATGGTGAAGGCGTTCTGCTGCACAACACGCCACCTGCAGGCCGGCGCAATCACTGGCTGACGCTGAAGCTGGTGGGGACGCGAAGCAATCGCGATGGCTTTGGTGCGAGTCTGGAGATTTCCGCAGGCGGGCAGCACCAATTTGTGCAAAGCGGTTCAGAGAGCGGATATCTATCGCAGAACGATCCGCGCCAGCACTTCGGCCTGGGGCAGCAGGCGCTGGTGGACACGCTGACGATCCATTGGCCCAGCGGCATAGTGCAGACGCTGCACAACGTCAACGCAGACCAGATTTTGATGGTGACCGAACCGGCTGCGCCAGCAGATGCGTCGGCTGCTGGAAAAAGGAAATTGCAATGAACGCAACGATTGCATTTTCTCTTCGTCAAAAAATGTTTCTAAGCGGGACACTTGCGCTTGCCGTTGTCCTGCTGCTGCATGGGCTATGGCGCGGAACGCAAACGGCGGCAGCGGCCAGCAGCCAGACGCCTGCTGGACATCCATTGCAGTACCTCAGTCCTGTTGCCATGCAAATTTCTCCAGATGGGCGCTGGTTGTACGTGGTTTGCCAGGATGGCGATCGTGTGCTGGCCGTCGACCTGCGCACGCGCCAAGTGGTGCGGCAGGTGCACGTTGGGCATAGGCCCAGCGGCATTGCCGTCTCCGGTGATGGACACACGCTGTACGTGACAAGCGAATGGCAGGACAATGTGGATGTCATCGACGCGGATCAGTTCACCGAGCAGCGCAGATTGGCCACTGGAGCTGGCCCTGTAGGTGTGGCGCTGGATAGGACGGGCCAGACGCTCTACGTTGCCAACACGTTGAGCGACGACGTTTCCATTCTGAATTTGGCTGCGGGAACGGAGCGCAAGCGTTTGGCGGCGGGGCGCTTTCCTGAGTATGTAACCGCATCGCGGGATGGCCGCTTCCTCTATGTGTCCAATTTGCTGGCGCGCGGGCCTGCGGATCA
>DAHUZD010000074.1 GCA_027306745.1 Acidobacteriaceae bacterium | reverse complement strand
CGTAGTAAAAGCCACCCAGAATGGCGAGGGTCAAAATAAAAAGACGCAGCTTCATCGCGGGTACGTATGCTACGCCTTGATTGTATGGTGATGCGCCCGGTTTGTCATACCATGCCGCAGCCGCCAGGCCTGCACAATGTGCTCGACGGCGGCCTCGGTCTGCTGGAGCGGGCCGGAGTTGTCAACAATATGATGACTGAGCGGAATTTTTTCTGTATCGGGAATCTGTGCGGCAATGCGCAGGCGTGCGTCGGTTTCCAGTGCAGCGATCTGCGCGGCGTCCTGTTCGCGCTGTAGACCGCGCTCGCTGCAGACGCGCTCCACGTAGCGGGCGATCCGCAGAGGCTCTGGCGCGGTCACCAGCACGATCTCATCAAAACGGTGCGGCAGGCCGGGCACGGTGCCCACGCGGTCGGCCTCAAAGATCAGGGCTGACTCCACAAGAACGATGGCCTGTTTGTCGCGGGCAAAGATGCGCTGCATTTTGCGCTCCTGGCTGGCGACCACGGCCGGATGCACAATGCGGCTGAGGTCAAGAATGCGTCCGGTGGAGAATGCGTAGCGGGCCAGCGCAGCGCGGTCCAGTTGGCCATCCGGCTGCACCAGCTTGGGTGCGTCGGGCAGGGCGGAAAAATACGCCAGAATAGCCTTGTAGACAGGTTTGCCCGGCTGCATCAGCGCGCGGCCAATCTCATCTGCGGACAGAATGTGTGCGCCGCGCGCGGCAAACAGTGCGGCCACGGTGCTTTTGCCGCTGCCCAGTCCGCCGGTGAGTCCTACGCGCAGCATCGTTGTCTATCCTGCAATGGCCCGGCGCAGCTTGGCCGCGCGCACGGTGTTGGCCATCAGCATGGCGATTGTCAGTTTGCCCACTCCGCCGGGTACAGGCGTGTAGGCTCCGGCCAGTTCGAAGGCCTTGGGGTGCACGTCGCCAACGATCACTGAGCCTTTGCTGGCAAAGGCGGCTTCGCGCTTGGCGTTGCCGGCAAAGAAGCGGTCAAACTCGCTGCGCTCCGTGATGCGGTTGATGCCTACATCGATGATCGTCGCGCCGGGGCGCACCATCTCTGGGGTGATGAAGCCGGGCCGGCCAATGGCCGCGACCAGAATCTCTGCCTCACGCGTGTGCCGGGCCAAGTCGCGCGTCTTGCTGTGGCACAGGGTGACCGTGGCGTTTTCGTGCAGCAGCAGCATGGCCGCTGGCTTGCCCACGATATCGCTGCGGCCCACGACCACGGCATTTTGCCCGGCGATGGGCAGATGACTGCGCTTCAAGATTTCGATGACGCCTGCCGGCGTGCAGGGCACCAGCGCGGGTTGGCCCGCCTGCAAGCGGCCCGCGTTGATGGGATGAAATCCATCGACATCTTTTTCTGGGAGCACGGCTTCGTCCAGCAGCTTTTTATCTACCTGGCTTGGCAGTGGCGTCTGAATCAAAATGCCATCGATGTCCTCGCGCGCATTCAGTTGCGCGACCAGTGCCAGCATCTCCTCGGTGGTCACTGTGGCTGGCGGGGTAATCAATTCGCTGAAGATGCCCAGTTGCTCGCAGGTCTGCACTTTGCTGCGCACGTAAATCTGCGAGGCAGGCACGCTGCCCACCAGCACGGCGGCCAAGCCGGGACGAATGCCCTGCGCGGCCAGACGCTGGACTTCTACGGCGACCTCCGCTTGAATCTCGGCGGCGATGCGCGCGCCATCCAAAATATTTGCAGACTGCGAAACGGCCATGCACTCTCCCCACACAGGCTATAGATAAGGATGCAACGCTCCAGAATATCGCGCGCGGGCGGCGGCGTCTTTTTTGTGGGGCCGGGCAGCCTGCCTGCTGTGGGAATCCGGTTGGCTAATGCCGTCCGCGCGACCGGATCGGCGTGTGAAATGGCGCAAGCTCTTTCTTTTCCGCATTGGGACGGTTCTGGTAACTAAGTGGCATTACCGAAGATTCGCCTGCTGGTGTAGCTCAAATTGCCGAAGAACAGGTTAAATGGGTGGAAGTCAACCGGGGAAATCGGTGAACTTCCATCAGGACGCTGCCAACAACCAGCAGCCGGGAAGCAAACGATTTTCCGCCGGAAGGGTCAAATAGGCAGGGGGCGAGCATGGCTTCTCAAAATAATGGCGGCAGTTGGAGTGAGGCACATCTGCACCGCGGCAGTGAGCGCAGGGGCAGCGAGACCGAATCCAGCGAAATGCTGCGCGGCATGGTGGAAAAGTTTCCGGCGACCGAGCTGCAGGATTTGCGCAATGGGCTGCTGCAAGGCGGGCTGGATTCCTGGCAGGCCGCAGAGATGATTAGCAGTTTTTTGAGCGGACGCGGCTACGGCGTCAGCCGTCAACGTGCACGTGAGTCCGTAGTGCGCATAGAGTACATGAGCTGCTCCTTGGAGTGCATGCAGGAGGAGTTGGAGAAGCTTGCACTGGTGATGTAGCCCGGCCAACGGAGCCGGGACGAAACCGGGCCAAGGAAAGTGGACAGACAGAAATTCCAAGGTTGCGCCTTGGGAACGGCAACAGCCTCCGCAGCAGCGATGAAACCGCATGGCTACAGGAGCGGCGGAGGGTTCCCCGAAAGGCGGCAGAAACAAAGGCTGGGCAAACTGCCCGGCCTTTGCTGTTGTTGGTCTGGCAATCTTTGCATGGCTGACGTGCGCGCTCCAACCCAAGCAGCGTCCTTCTGAGCGACCAACGGGAGTGAAGAATCCAGAGGATACCCGCTGCTCCAACAGCGCTATCTCCCTCTGGATTCTTCGTCGCTCTGCTCCTCAGAATGACTCATCGCAAAAGGAAATCCGTACACCATGGCGGCAATGACCGCACCCACAAATACCCTGCCCTTCCGGACCAATAGAGAGTGTCGAGGAATCTGCGGTTGCGCAAGTGCCTACTTGAGCGAAAGGTGCGTCGCCCAATTTACTCGTACTTCAACGCTTCCACCGGGTCCATTTGTGCGGCGCGTGTGGCTGGCAGAGTGCCAAAGACCACGCCCACCAGCGTCGCCGTGCCCAGCGAGATCCAGACCGACCACCACGAAACGGGAATGTGATAATCCGTCAGCGCGCTCAGGAAGAAGGGGATGGCCAAGCCGAGCAGCGTGCCGATGATGCCGCCGCTGAGCGAGATCAAAATCGCCTCGGTGAGAAATTGCAATTGAATCTCACGGTAGGTTGCGCCGACGGCCTTGCGGATGCCGATTTCGCGGATGCGCGCCCGTACCGTGGCCAGCATGATGTTCATGATGCCCACGCCGCTGACTGCCAGCGTGACGGCGGAGACAAGCAGCAGCACCACGGTGAGAATGTCGGCGATCTGCGCAGCGGTGGTCACCAGCGCCGTGTACTCGTTCACATCATAGGTGGAGTTGGCCCGGTGCCTCGACTGAATCACCTGCGCGATCTGGTTGCGCGCGTTTTGAATGTTGTTGTAATCGCGTACAGAAAAGAAGAGCTGCTTCACTTCATCCGTTCCGGTAAAGTAGCGCGCCACCGGGTCGGGAATCAGAATCGTCTGGTCGGCCACCTCGGACATGCCGAAGGTGTAGACGCGCTCCTTGAACGTGCCAATGATCGTAAAAGGAATGCCGCTGATGGCGAAGGTCTTGTTGATGGCCGCCGCATCACTGCCAAACATGTTTTTGGCGAAGGCTTCTGTCACCACGGCCACCTTGGCGTGGCCCATTTCATCCTGGTCGTCGAAGAAGCGCCCGGTCAGAATCACCAGATTGCGCACCTTCTCATATTGCGGAGCCACGCCGAGAATCAGCACATCCTTGACGTGACCCTGGCCGAAGCTGATCTGGTCGTGCATCTCCAGCATGGGCGAGGAGGCCATGATGCCCGGCACGCGCTGCAACACAGCGTTCAGATCATCGCGGGTCAGGTAGTCTGGGCTGCCGTTGACGGCCGCCATGCCGCCGCCCTGATAGTCGGCAACGATCATGTTGGCGCCGATGCCTTGAATGAGGCTGATGGCGTACTGCTTGCCCGTCAGTCCGATGGTGACCACTAGAATCACCGAGGCCGAGCCCATCACCATGCCCAGCGCAGTCAAGGCAAAGCGAATTTTGTTGGCGCGGAAGCTGTCAAGCGCAAGATGAATGATCTCGCTCAGCACCATCGTCTGCTTGGCGCTGGCCAGCGTGCGGGCAAAGGAGACCGGATTGCGCGAATGTGCTGCTGGAACCATGTAGACCTTAACGTTTCGATGCCGACCCACTCCACCGCGATGCAAATCTTGCAGAACTGCGGCGTGGCTGGGCCGCATTGCGCACCCAATAGTGTCATTCTATGCGACCATCCACTGCGGGGCTATTCGCCCGCAATTGCACGACAAGCACTGTGTCATTCTGTGCGACCAGAGATAGAGAAGAATCCAGAGAATACCCGCTGCTCCAAAAGCGCTATCCCCCTCTGGATTCTTCGTCGCTCTGCTCCTCAGAATGACTCATCGCAAAAATGACTCATCGCAAAAAAACGTGAATCCTTACAGCATGCGGCAATGACCACACCCACAAACACCCTGTCATTCCTAGCGAATGAAGAGAGTCGAGGAGTCTGCGGTTGTTATCTGGCGGCAGCAATTTCTGCGCCGGGGCGGCTTGGTTTACTCTGGAGTCAGGCTGTGGCGCACCACCCGCCCGGCATGCGCTTTGTTCTGCGGAGGGATGTGTGAGTGGTTGAAACAGGCGGTCTTGAAAACCGCTTTGCCTTTGCGGGCAACGGGGGTTCGAATCCCTCTCCCTCCGCCATGAAATCTTCCGGCGCGGCTGGCGGCTCGAATTACCCAAGAGTCCGGCGCAGGTTCTGCGCGACAGTGGCCGGCGAACGGCCCGCTTGTATCTCCGTCCAATACTCCAGCGGAATGTAAAGCCCGTAAGCGTGCAAGTATTCGCGCATCAACGCACATCTGCGATCGCGTGGAATTCCGAGCCATTTTTGCGTGATGAACTGATCGTTGCCCATCCAGCATCCGTAAATGTTCATTAACTTGTCGGCGATGCCGCCAAATTGGTCTTTCTTTTGGAACTCGCCGGTTGTTGGATCGACGAAGACATTGGCACCTTGAATAGCAGTGGTGGGCACCCCGAGGCGATCTTGCAGCACCTTCGTCAATAGAATCTCTCCTCCAACTTCTGGCTTCGAGTAGGCCAGGTCGTCGGTATAGGTGATCAGTGAGCCGGGGAGGGCATTTTCTTGGAGAGCTTTCAGCGCATCGCCGCGGATGCCAAATTGATCGGAAGCGTAATGGCGATCAACGTTGAACGTCTTGGACTCATTGCCCTTCACGCCTGCGTCGTGCTCCAGAATGGCAGTTGGGGTACTCGGAATATAGGCTGAGACTGGGATGCAGAAGGAGCGAATCACCGGCTGCGCACCGGGCTTCTTCTCCACTTTGTATTTCTCAAGCCACTTCAGCGCGCGCAGAGGTTGACCGGCATTCACCCAGAGCACAGGGGTTTTGTCGCCGCTGTAGATGGTAATCTTTCCGGTTTTTTTGTCCTGATGGACATCTTTATAGGGAGTGGTGCCGCCGGGAGCGACTTCGACCTCCTTGAAGAGTGTGACGTACAGTCGTACGGCGAGGGTGCCTTTGAAAAACTCCTGCTCCGTTATTCCGCGATGAACAACATTGTTGTGTTCCGGCAATTTGCTCAGTGGAATGGTGCCAAACCGCGAAGGCGCAGTATAGACAAACTGTGAATTCCCCACTTGCGGTGTGGGGCTGCTTGCATTTTTGAAGGAAACATTCACGGCATTCTGCACGTTCTTGTCGAGCGCCATCTCATCAAAATCTTCAGAGATTAGTTGAGATATCCGAGCCTGTGTGGCCCACGGGCCAATCACCTTCTCTACGAAATCATGAAGCCGGAGAAAATTATCGCGCAGAGCCTGCCGTTCTTTTGCCCGGCGCTCTTGGCGATCCAGAATGATGTCACGGCTGCGATATTGATTGGGCTGTTGCGGATTGATACGCTTGGGCGGCATCCCCGGATTCCTTTTCGTGTTTTTTTGCTTTCGAAGCCTATGACGCGATGCTGATGATGCCGCCGTCAGAGTAGGGCAGCCAGGCTTGTCTGGCGAGTGGCTCCTGCGGGTGCACATCTCGTCGTCAGTCGACATTCGGACGCAATCGGTCAATCGTATGATCAAAATTCTCCGCGACGCAAACTGCATTCCTCGGCCACATCAAAAGCTGTTGGATATTGATACCACTTGAGTTCAACTGAGACAAATGGAATATCGGGAAGGTTGGGTTGCACGGGGGCTGATGGGAGTTCGAAGAGATATTTGAAGTTGGAGGCGCGGGTCGGGATCGAACCGACGCATAAAGGTTTTGCAGACCTCTCCCTTACCACTTGGGTACCGCGCCTTGGGGGGTGGCAGGAGCCGCGTACTGACAGCGGCCGCTTTAGAAATCCCCAGCGAAAGCCTGCTGGTGCTGGCTTCTAGCCAGTATACCGCGGTTGAGCCTGGCGCAGGATGGAGCGGGAGACGGGATTTGAACCCGCGACCCTCGCCTTGGCAAGGCGATGCTCTACCACTGAGCTACTCCCGCGCGGTACTTTTCGAGTATATCGATTGTGCTGGCCGTGGTCAACGCCGCTCCAGCGCAGCGTGCCTAACCCGCGGCAATGGCGGGCTGCGGCGTCTCCACATGCGTGATGGCGCCGTCGCGCCTGTGCAAAATGCGGTCAGCAATTGAGGCCGCTTCTGCGTTGTGCGTAATCATCAACACGGTTTGTTTCAGCTCACGGTTGGAGCGGCGCAACATCTCCAGCACTGCATCGGAGTTTTTGGAGTCGAGGTTGCCAGTGGGTTCATCAGCCAGTAGAAGCGCAGGATGCGCAACCAGAGCGCGCGCGATGGCCACACGTTGTTGTTCGCCGCCAGAGAGTTCCGAAGGCCGGTGATGCAGCCGGTTCGCTATGCCCAGCATCTGCGTCACCGAGGCCAAAAAGTCCGCATCCAGCGGCCCGCGCCGTCCTGCAATTTCATGGGCGATCTCAATGTTGCCCATGGCCGTGAGCGTGGGCAGCAGGTTGAAGCGCTGAAAAACGAAGCCAATCTTCTGCCGCCGCAGGCGCGTGCGCTCGGCGTCAGAGAGGCGGACAAAATCTGTGCCATCCATGCGCAGACTGCCCGACGTGGCCTGCGCCAGTCCGCCCAGGATGTAGAACAGCGTGGATTTGCCACTGCCCGATGGCCCGACGATGCTGACGAACTCGCCCGGTTCCACGCTGAAGCTGACGCCACGCAGCGCGGGCACTTCCAGCTTGCCAGAGCGATAGGTTTTGCTAAGCTGTTCGGCAACGATGATGGGCGGCATATCTGCATGTATTGTACCGGCCAGGGCGCAGGCTGTGGAGATTTTGCTCTGCGCGTGTGGGCGGCGCAGCATGCGCGCGCACTTTTCGTTTCTTTGTTACAATCGACAATGTTGAGCCAACCAACAGCGCCTTCCCGCGCAGAGTCTGCTGCGGGAGTCTTGTGCGGAGTGGGGTTGGTTCTTGCGTTGGGGACGTAGCTCAGTTGGTTAGAGCGCTGCCCTGTCACGGCAGAGGTCGCGGGTTCGAGCCCCGTCGTCCCCGCCATACATTCCAAAGAACTTATGGAACGTATGGGACCTAGGTGACAAGCAAATCAGGACACAATAAGGGCACAATAGGCGAATCACGCTTCTGTACCCGTTCGTGCTTGGTCCCGCTTTGTGTCCACGTTTGTGACCCACGCCGGGCACAATCATCTGAACAACCTTGCTCTGCGCAGCGCGCTTGGTCGAGTTCACCGCCTGGGTGTAAACATCCAGCGTGATTCGGCTGTTTGCGTGACGCAATAGCTCCTGAACGGTCTTCACATCCTCCCCGTTTGCCTTCAGCAACGTGCCAAAAGTATGACGGAAGGCATGCCAGCCGATGTTCTTGTGAATGCCGATTGCGCGCGCAACCGGCTTGATGTAGCGCCTCATGAGGTTGTCCGGCCAGAGAGCTTTCCGACGTGAGCTCCGAGAATGCGTCCCTGGCGGACAAGCTTCTGGAGGGTCTTGGGATGAACCTTCATGATGGCGGCGGCCTCTTCACTATCGAGAAGAGGCTCCGGCGTCCATGTCGCTGAAATCTCACCCGTGTCGATGGTGCGGCTACGTTTGACCTAAGTCCAATCCTTCTTCTTTATGGCGCAATCGATCGCATGAATGGTGGCATAGACGCGCTTTATAGCTGCCTACGATCAACAATTTCCATCAGTGTAAGTCTTGAAGATCTCTGGACGGCCGTAGATACTCATCGCCCCCTCAAGCACATCGAGGCAAAGCTGATATCCATGGTGATCGACAGCCGCCACGCAAATACGCGAGGGCTGAACCAGTTGAGAACCGCGGCCGGATAGACAAAGCCGCGCGCCATGGGGATATAAGGCAGGGCAGGGTCGAGCACCCGCGCCGTGCGACAGATCGCCTGAATCGCCGATGTTTATGAAGGCGCAAGCGCATCGACGGCAATCTGGAGATACGAACCCAATCAGTGAGAAACAAATGGCCTTCACGTTTTCTTCTAGTCCTCTCTGAAGATTGATTTTTCACGAAAAGAAATCCACAGAATATGCCTTGACGAGTATATGCCTAATGCGGTATATATGAAGACATGGAATCGGTATTCGAAGTGATCGCGGAACCGAGCCGGCGAGCGATTCTGAGCCTGCTGGCTGAGTCGGAGCAGTCGGTGGGGGAGATCGAGCAGCGACTGCAGATGTCGCAGCCCACGGTCTCCAAACACCTGCGGGTGCTGCGCGAGACGGGGTTTGTGGAGGCGAGCGTGGATGCGCAGAGACGCCTGTATCGGTTGAGGCCAGAGCCACTGAAGGAAGTGGACGCGTGGCTGGAGCCGTTCCGGCAGTTCTGGGAGGCGCATGTGGATGCTCTGGAGCGGCATCTGGATCAGATGGAGCAGGCAGAACGAATGAAAGGCATGGATCAAAGTCAACGGCGAGGATCCCGCAGTGCACGGAATACAAAGTGAATCAGGGAATGAAAACAGGAGAGAGACAATGAAAATCAAACTGACCAGCGTATATGTTGATGATCAGGAGAAAGCGCTGCGCTTCTATACCGAAGTGCTGGGCTTTGCGAAGAAGTCGGACTTCAGCCAGGGGCCATTTCGCTGGCTGACGGTAACGGCAGCCGAGGACCCGGATGGCACGGAGCTGCAACTGGCGTTAAACAACAATCCGGCGGCGCAGGCGTATCAAAAGGCGCTGTTCGAGCAGAACCAGCCGGCGGCGAACTTTTTTACCGACGACGTGGAGGCAGATTACAACCGCATGAAGGCGGCCGGCGCGGACTTCAGCATGCCACCCACCGACGTGAAACATTCCTGGATCGCCATGGTCAACGACGGCTGTGGCAATCGCGTTCAGATCACACAACTGAAGAAGTGGAGCTGAAGGCGATGGCCAGCCGCGCGGAATACATGCCAGGTCCCGCCGCCGGAGCGCGGGCGGAAAAGGATGGAGAGCGGTGGAAGCTGATTCTGGTGCGGGAACTGCGCCATCCTCCCTCGCGGGTCTGGGATGCGATCACCGATCCCGAGCACCTGCGCGAATGGGGGCCCTTCGATGCGGACGGGAAGCTGGATAGGGTGGGGGCCGCGGTGCTTCTGACGTGGACGGGAACGGGACAGACTACAACTGCCACTGTGACGCGAGCCGAAGCACCCAGAGTGCTGGAGTTCGGCGAACTGCGGTGGGAGCTGGAGCCACTGGCACTGGAGCCGCTGCTCA
>DAHUZD010000062.1 GCA_027306745.1 Acidobacteriaceae bacterium | reverse complement strand
AGATGGCCGGCCTGGGAGCACTGCGAGGCGTTGCGCTGTGGCTGTTGCTACTGGGCGCGGTGCTTGTGCGTGAGGTGGCGCGCGCCATTCCCGCTGCCTATTACGGCCTGCGCCTGCGCAATATTTTGCTGCTACCCATCGGCGGCCTGCTGGCGCACACCACGCCGGAAAGCGCCGAGCAATCCTCCACCGCGCGCGTGCAATTGGCGCTGGCTGCCACCGGCATCCTGACCAGCGTTGTGGCCGCTCTGGTGCTGCTGGGCATGACGCTGGCCGTCTCGCCCCACGTCATCATGTTCAGCAAGCCGCTGGTGACACCCGCGCATCTGCTGCGCAGCGCGTTCTGGATCAACGTCTTTCTGGCCGCCGTCAATTTGCTGCCCGCCTATCCGCTGGATGCAGGTCGGCTGCTGCGCGGTGAATTCTCGCGGCATCGCTCACCTTTGCAGGCCACGCGCGCCGCTTCTGGCATCGGCCAGATCATCGCGCTCACGCTCTTCGTCATCGGCGTCTTCATCCAAAGCCCATGGCTGGTGTTGGCCGGCTTCTTCATCTTCATCGGCGCACAACTGGAAGACCAGGGCGTGCTCTTCCAATCCGTGGTGGACACTGTGCAGATGCGCGATGTGATGCTGACGGAGTTTGCCACGCTTTCCGCCTCAGACACGCTGGAAGATGCGCTGGGCCGGGCCATTCACAGCCTGCAAGATGACTTCCCCGTCGTGCGCGGAGACCTGCTGGTCGGCATCGTATCGCGCCAGGCCATTTTGCAGGCGCTGCAAAGTGAGGGCAACGGCTATGTGCAGTCCGTGATGGCGCGCGTCTTTCAAGTGGCGCAGCCGGAGGATTCCCTCGGCGCAACCTTCCGCCGCATCCATGGCGACCGCGGCCTGCCGCTGGTGCCGGTGCTGGACGGCGAACGCATCGTCGGCATCGTCACGCTGCAAAACCTGATGCACAGCATGGGACTGCTGGGAGAAAAACGCAAGCTGCAAACCTCCACGCAGGCGCAGGTGCAATGAAGGACGCGCCTGCAACCCCGCTGGCGCCCGGCCTCTACATCGTCGCCACACCCATCGGAAATCTGGAGGACATCACGCTGCGCGCCCTGCGCGTGTTGCGCCAAGCCGATTGCATCGCCTGCGAAGACACGCGCCAGACGCACAAACTGCTCGCGCACTTTGACATCGACACGCAGACAATCAGCTACCACCAGCATAATGAGCGCTCCCGCGGTGTGGAGCTGCTCGCCCGGCTGCAACAAGGCGAGCGCATCGCGCTGGTTTCCGACGCCGGCCTGCCCGGCATCTCCGACCCCGGCGCGGAGGTTGTGCGCCTGGCCATCACGGCTGGCATCGAGGTTGTGCCCATCCCCGGCCCCTGCGCCGCCGTCACCGCGCTGGCCGCCGCCGGTTTGGCTACGGAAGAATTCCGCTTCCTCGGCTTTGCGCCCGCACGCGCAGGGGAACGCCGCAGCTTTTTTGAATCTGCACGCGGCGACCGCGCCACGCTGGTTTTCTACGAAGCGCCGCACAGAATTCTGGCCACGCTGGAAGATGCCGCGGCGGTTTTCGGCGCGGAGCGGCAGGCCGTGCTGGCCCGCGAACTCACCAAGCTGCATGAGGAGTTTTTGCGCGGCACGCTGCACGAATTGCTGGCGACCTTGCGCACACGAGAAATCCAGCGCGGAGAAATGACCCTGCTCATCGCAGGCGCGCCTGTGGCCGCTGCACAGGCCAGCACAACGCAGACGGTCAGCATTGGCGCGCGCCTGGCGGAGCTGATGCGATCCGAATCTCTCGACGAGATGGCCGCGCTCAAGCGCATGGCCCGCGAACGCAACACGTCCAAAAGCGCACTCTACCGCGAACTCCAGCGCGAACGCAGCCGGTAGCTGACCCACCCGAAGAGTTGCGCGTGACAGCGCTAGGCGGGAAGCGCCAGCGCGGGCGCAGCCTCTGGCTCCACGCGCTGCACAAAAAAGCATTCGACGGCATCAAGCACGGCTGCACCCGTCTTTGCCTGATAGATGGACTTGCGCAGCGCCGCACCGCCGGGCACGCCATGCGTGAACCAGGATGCGAACTGCTTCATCTTGCCCGCGGCCTCCGGATGTTCTTCCTCCAGCAGCATCGCAAAGTAGGTACGGATCATCTGGTAGCGATCCATCTCTGTCGGCTGCGTGTACCAGCCCTGCGCGGTGTATTCGGCAATCTGGCGAAAAATCCAAGGATTCGCCGGGGCTGCGCGGCCAATCATCACCGCGTCGCAGCCGGTCTCGGCCACCATCGCGCAGGCATCCTCTGGCGTGCGAATGTCGCCATTGCCGATCACCGGAATGCGCACCGCAGCCTTGACGGCGGCAATCCACTCCCAGCGCGCCGCGCCGGTGTAGCCCTGTTCGCGCGTGCGTGCATGCAGGGCCACGGCGTTCAGGCCGCTGGCCTCGGCCAGCTTGGCCAACTCCACGCACACGATGTGGTCATCGCTCCAACCCAGGCGAAACTTCACCGTAAAGGGAATCTGCACGGACGCACGCACCTGCTCAAAGATGCGTGCGATTAGCGGCAGGTCGCGCAACAACCCGCTGCCGCCGTTGCAGCGCACCACGCGCTTGGCCGGGCAGCCCAGATTCAAATCCACGCTGTCAAAGCCCGCGTCCTCCACAATGCGCGCCGCCTCGGAGAGCGTTGTTGGATCAGAGCCAAAGATCTGCGCGGCAATGGGGTGCTCATCGTC
>DAHUZD010000055.1 GCA_027306745.1 Acidobacteriaceae bacterium | reverse complement strand
CTCCTCGCCTTTTTTGGCGGCCCATTGCAGCAGTTGCTGACGGTCTGCGTCAAATTGAAACAGCGGCACGGCAAAGCCGCAGGAGGTTTGCACGGACTCGACCTGCATCTGGATGATCTGGCGCGCTCCCGGCAGGGCCGGAAAGCGGGGTGCCAGCGCTGCATACTCCGCCGTTTCGGGCAGGCAGACCTTCCCCTGCCCGTACAGGCGCAGGATCATCGGATTGCCATCCCAGGCGCAGAACAGGATCGTCAGCCGGGGCAGCAACCGCAGGTGTGCCGCTGTCTCATTGCCGCTTCCGGTCAGGTCCAAGTAGGCCACTGTGCGCTCATCCAGAATGCGCAGCGTGTCCAGCCCTTTGGGCGACACATTCACACGTCCCGTGGGAGCAGCGCTGGCGACAAAGAATACCTTTTGCCGTTCGATGAATTCCCGGTGCGCGTCTTGAATGGAATCGAAGAGTTTGCCCATACTCCACGATACTGCGGTTGGCTCCGGGCGGCCAGCCATTTATGCGGAGAGGCGCTGATACTCCTGCAAAAGCACCTTGCGCAGAGCGCGGGCAGAGCTGGACTCGCAATCCACGGCATGGGTGCGGCAACGCTCCACGGCCCGCGACAAATCCTGCAAAAACGCGACGCAGGGCGCGCAGTCCTGAATATGGCTTTGGAAGCGGGCGCAGGCGGCGTCATCCAGCTTGCCATCCATGTAGTCAGAAAGCCCGGCAAAAATTTGCTTGCAATCCAGGGGGCGTCGGAGGGAAGCGCGCTTGGAACGTTGGGCCGGGCGCGACTTGCCGGAGGTGAGCGCGGCCAACTCCCGGCGCACAAACAGCCGCGCGCGGTGCAGACGCACGCGCACGGTGCCCTCTTGCAGGCCGGTAATCTTGGCCACCTCGGCTGCACTCAGTTCTTCCATGTCATGCAGCACCAGAATCAGCCGGTACTTGGCGGGAATGCGCAGCACGGCCTCGTGCAGGCGTTCGGAATTTTGCTGGGAGATGGCCTGCGCCTCTGGCGAGTGTGTTGCCGAGTGCAGCAAGGCCTCCAGCTCGGCCGGCTCCGGCATCAATTCATCCAGGGAGAGCATGTGCTCGGGCGCGAAGCGGCTCCTGCGGCGGCTCATCCAGCAGCGGTTCCGCGTCACCTTGTACAGCCAGACGGCCAAGGCCTGTGGGTTTTCAATTTTGCGTAGATGCGGCAGGCTTTTGAAGAGCACATCCTGCATGGTGTCTTCGGCGTCTTCGCGGTGGCCGCAGACCTTCGTGCTGAAGGAGAAGACGGTTTTTTGCAGCAGGGCTAGCGCGCGGTCCATCGCGGCGGGATCCGGAGAACGCAACAGTCCGCTGGCTTCGATCAGTTCCGGTCGCATAGAGTGGCCTGCATCGGGGTGCTGGCGCTGCAAGGGCCGTAAACACTGGCGGAGAGAGGGGGATTCGAACCCCCGGTAGAGCTTTTGACCCTACAACGGTTTAGCAAACCGCCGCCTTCAGCCACTCGGCCATCTCTCCGTATCTACACGGATTATAAACGATGCGGAGTGCGAAGGCCGTTCGCCCCATCGCGTTGGCGCAGCCTACATGCCGCCCTGGCCAATATCCATGGAGGCGGGGATGGGACTGCGCTCGTCGATGTATTGTTCGACCACCTGTTCCAGCACGCCCTGCGCCCGCAAAATAAACTCGACCGCATCGCGCCCCGCGCCCTGTCCACCGGCTTGAATGGTGATGCAATGCGCAGCAGCCTTCACCTCGGCGCGCGCGTTGGACACGGCGATGGCCAGTCCGCAGACACGCATCACCGGCAGGTCGATGATGTCATCGCCCACATAGGCCACTTGTTCCAAACGGACCGATTCCTTGGCCAGAATCTCGCGCACAGCCTGCATCTTGTGCGCCTGACCCATGTAAACGTAGTCCATGCGCAGGTCGCGCGCGCGCAGGGCCACTGTCTCGGAGATGCGCTTGGTGATGATGCCGCACTTCAGTCCGCCCAGACGCGCCAGCGAGATCGACGTGCCGTCATGCGCGTGGAAGCCTTTGGCCT
>DAHUZD010000037.1 GCA_027306745.1 Acidobacteriaceae bacterium | reverse complement strand
CGGGTTTTGCCGCCGGAGCCGACGATTATCTGGCCAAGCCGTTTGAGCTTTCCATTCTGCTGGCGCGGCTGCACAGCCTGCTGCGCCGCATATATTGGATGCCAGCGCCGACTGCGCCACCGGCTATGCAGGAGTCTGCGCCAACGGCTTTGGCTATCGACGTTTTTCACTTTGCGGGCAAGAGCATTGACTTCGGGCAGTTGGAGTTGCATACGCCTACGCGTCAGACGCGGCTGACGCTGATGGAGGCCGTCCTGCTGCGTCACTTGGTGCACAATGCGGGCCGGGCCGTCTCCCGCAAAGAAATTCTGGAACAGGTCTGGCATTTGCATGAGGACACAGACACGCGCGCCATCGACAACTTCATCGTGCGCCTGCGCCGTTACATGGAAGATGATCCTGCGCATCCTGCGCATTTGCTGACCGTGCGCGGCGTGGGCTATCGCTTTCAGCCGGATGCAAAAGCCGGGCAGTAGGAACCATCCCGCCGGAGCGCTACACTGGGAGCAAGTCCCGCGCAGACTGCGGGCATATCAGCCGTGCGCATCCTGTCCCGCTACATTCTCGGCGAAGTCCTCTCCCACACATTGATCGGGCTGGCTCTGTTTACCTTCGTGCTTTTCATGCGCGACCTGGGCCACATTTTGGAAATGGTGGTGCGCGACAGTGCTTCGCTGAAGCATGTGATCGAGCTGGTGCTGTTTACGCTGCCTAATGTTTTGACGGTGACCATTCCCATGGCCGCTCTGGTGGGCATTCTTCTGGGCCTGAGCCGACTGGCCGCCGACAGCGAGATTACCGCGATGCGCGCCTGCGGCATGGGCGTTTTTCAATTTGTGCGCATCATCGCTGTTATCGCCGTGGCAGCCTGGGGGCTTAGCCTGGCCAATTCGCTCTACTTTGCCCCGCGCGCCACCACGGCGCTGTTGCAACTGGAGAAAAATATCCGCGACGCGCAAGCCTCCTTTGCTGTACAGCCGCGCGTGTTTTATGAGGATCTGCACAACTCCGTTCTCTATGTACAGGACGTGCAGACGGCGCGTGGCGTTTCAGTGTGGCGGCATGTTTTTCTGGCGGACACCACCAATCCTCTGGCCCCCAAGATCACCACGGCAGAGCGCGCAACCGTCATCAACGGGGGCAGTCACTCGCTGAGTATGCGCCTGCGCAATGGCCAGACGCATGAACTGGCCGCCAATGATCCCAGCGCCTACAACCTCTCCACGTTTGCAGAGACGGACTTGCCCGTGCAGTTGAGCGGGCAGGACTCTGTGCGCCTGGGCCGCAGTGATACGCCCGTGCTGGCGATGAGCAACCGAGAACTGCTGGCCGCAGCACACACGCCAATCGGACGCTGGTACCAGATTGAATTTGAAAAAAGGCTGGCCTATCCGGTGGCCTGTCTGGTATTGCCGCTCATCGGAATTCCGCTGGGGTTGATCTCACGCCGCGGCGGCAAGAGCAGCGGTTTTGTTCTGACGATTCTGCTGGTTTTTCTTTATTACTTTTTTTCATCGACCGGCGTTGCGCTTGCACGTCAGGGCAAGGTGAGCGTTTTTGCCGGCGTCTGGGCGGCGAATCTGATCTTTGCCGCCTTCGGCATCTTGCTGCTGCGCCAGATGTCGCGCGGGGCGCTGCATCTGCCGGGAGGCTTCCTGCTGGAACAGTTGCGCGCTTCATTCGCCAGCAAACCAACAGCGCCTGCCGGGCTGCCAGCGCTGCGACCACGCAACCAGGCCAATGGCTTTCCGTTGATTCTGGACGATTACGTTCTGCGCGAATTTTTGACCAGCTTCGTGCTGGTTGAGGTCAGCTTTGTACTGCTCTCGCTCATTTTTTCTTTTTTTGAATTGCTCGGCGACATCATCCGCAACCATGCGGCCATTGCCACAGTGTTGGAATATCTGCTGAATCTGACGCCGAGCATGGTTTATACAATCACCCCGCTTAGCGTGCTGATCGCCGTGCTGGTCACGCTGGGGCTTTTCCAGCGCTCCAACGAGCTGACGGCGATGAAGGCGACAGGCATTAGTTTGTATCGCGTGATCGTGCCGATTTTTTTAATCGCCGCCGCGCTGGCCGTCGCACTGTTTAGTTTTGATCAACTGTATCTGCCTACGGCCAACCGCCGCCAAGAGGCGCTGCGCAGCATAATTAAAGGCCGTCCCCCGCGGACGTTTTTGCGCCCAGACCGCCAGTGGATCTTCGGAGAAAAGAAGCAGGGAGTACCAGAGAGCATCTTCGATTATGAGTTTTTTGATCCGAACAAAAATCAATTTGCTAACCTGACCGTATTTGAGTTCGAACCCGGCAGCTTCCACCTGGCCCGGCGCATCTTTGCCACCAGTGTGCACTGGGAGCCGCAATTGCACACCTGGGTTTTTGAAAACGGATGGGTGCGTAGTTTTTCCGGTGGGACGGTCAGCGATTACTCCACCTTTGATGCGCGTACCTTCCCGCAGATTGAAGAGACGCCGCAGTACTTCAAAAAAGAGAACACGCCCGCCTCGGAGATGAGCTTTGGCCAACTGGCCCACTACATCCACGACCTGGGCCAGAGCGGTTTTGATACGATGCCGCTGCGCGTGCAGTTGGATAAAAAACTGGCCTACCCGCTGGTCACGCTGGTGATGGCGATTCTTGCCGTGCCGTTTGCGCTAACAGCGGCGGGCAAGCGCGGCTCGCTGACCGGCGTGGCCGTCGCCATTGGCATTGCCATTGCCTATTGGGTGATCGCCGGGTTGTTTGAGGCGATGGGTAACGTGAATACACTGCCGGCCATGCTGGCCGCTTGGTCGCCGGATTTGCTCTTTGGCTTGGCTGGAGGCTACCTGCTGCTGCGCACGCCTACATAGGAAGAATCCGCCGCGGCATCCGCCGCATCCAAAATAAGGCAATCAACGCTTCATGCCATACGCGCGTAAGGGCAGGGTATGCGCGCATTCACTACAATCCTTACAGGGAGTTCCGCAATGTTGCAGAAGCTGCGTCCGCTGTTTCCATATCTGTGGCGTTACCGGCGTGGTTATTTTGCCGGAGCGCTCTGCGTTGTGTGCAGCAATGCAATCTGGGTTTTTTTTCCGCTGGTGCTTCGCAACGCCATCAATGATCTGACACAGCATTTGACTCGCCGGGGCATTCTTGACGCGGCGCTGCTGCTGACGGCGCTGGCCGTTTCCAAGGGGATTTTTCTCTTTCTTACGCGTTGGATATTGATTGGCATCTCACGCGACATCGAGTACGACCTGCGCAATGACCTGCTGCTGTCGCTGGAGCGCCAATCGATGGCCTACTTCCAGCGCAACCGGACGGGCGACATCATGGCACGCACGACAAATGACCTGAACGCCGTGCGCATGTTGCTCGGTCCGGCCATCATGTACAGCGCCAACACGATTCTGTTTACAGTGGGCGCACTCTTTTTCATGCTGCGCATCAGCCCGTGGCTGACGCTGCTGGCCTTTGTGCCGCTGCCCGCTGCCAGCATTCTTGTGCAGTACTTTGGCCGCCGCATTCATGAACGCTTTGAGCGCATCCAGGCCATGTTCTCCGACATTTCCGCGCAGGTACAGGAAAATGTTTCTGGCGTGCGCCTGGTGCGGGCCTTCGCGCAGGAGCAGGCCGAGGTGCGCAGCTTTGAGCGTGCCAATCAGGAATACATTCACCGCAGCCTGCTGCTGGTGCGGCTGATGGGCATGTTGTGGCCCACGCTGGAGTTTATGCTGGGCCTCTCGCTGGTGGTGGTGCTGTGGATTGGCGGCCATCAGGTGGTGACGCACCGCATCTCCGTGGGCGCGTTTGTCGCCTTCAATACCTACATGTTGATGCTGAC
>DAHUZD010000108.1 GCA_027306745.1 Acidobacteriaceae bacterium | reverse complement strand
GGCTGGCCGTTGTAATTGCCTTCCAGCGATGCCAGCGAGGCAGCATTGGGGCCGACCATGGCAATTGTGTGCACGGAAGACTGCAGCGGCAGCGTGCCGTCATTCTTCAACAGCACCATCGACTCCCGCGCCGCTTGCAAGGCCACGGCCGCATGCGCAGGCGTGTCATTGTCGCTGGCGGGAATTGCGGCCCACTTCACATCGGCCGGTGGATCGAACAGTCCCAGTTGAAAGCGCGCCGTCATCAGCCGCTTCACCGCCGCGTCAATCTCATGCTCCTGAATCAGACCGTCCTGCACGGCTTGCACCAGCGTGGCGAACTCTGGCCCACAGCTTGTATCCGTGCCCGCACGCACAGCCAGCACAGAGGCCTGCTCCAAGCTGGACGTGTAGTGATGCCCTTGCGCGATGTCGGTAATCGCCCAGCAGTCGGAGGTGATATAGCCGTGGAAGTTCCAATCGTGGCGCAGCGTCTCCTGCAGCAGCATTGTGTTCACACAGGCTGGCTCTCCATACATGGCGTTGTAGGCGCACATCACCGAGTCCACATGTCCCTCCAGCACTGTGGCGCGGAAAGCGGGCAGATACGTGTCTTCCAGATCGCGCGGCGAGGGATCTACGTTGAAGCGGTGCCGCTCCGACTCTGGCCCGCTGTGTACATCAAAATGTTTCGATGTGCTGATGACCTTGTAGTATTTCGGATCGTTGCCCTGCATCGACTGCACAAAGGCCACACCAATACGCGCGGTCAGATATGGGTCTTCACCATAGGTCTCCTGTCCACGGCCCCAGCGTGGATCGCGGAAGATATTAATGTTCGGCGACCAGAAATCCAATCCGAAATAAATGCTGTGGTTGCCTTCGGCCTGCGCCGCGGCATACTTGGCCCGCGCCTCGGTGGAGATCACATCCGCTTCCTGATGAATTAAGTTCGTGTCCCACGTGGCCGCCATGCCAATCGCCTGAGGAAAGACCGTCGCATAGCCGGAGCGCGCCACGCCATGCAGGCCCTCGCTCCACCACTCGTAATCCGGAACGCCCAGGCGCGGAATCGCAGCGGCATGATCCTGCATCTGCGAGACCTTTTCCTCCAACGTCATGCGGCTCACCAGGTCGTCCACGCGCTGCGCCAGCGGCAAGGCAGGGTTTTTGTAGGCAGGCTCCGGGGCCTGCCTCTGGGCCTGTACGGGTACTATGGCCAGCACAGCGCCTGTGCACAACAGCAGGGCTGAAGACGCACTGCGACGGATTGCGGAAAATAAAAGATGCATACACTCTCTCCAACGACTCAAAACTGCCGGACCCGGGCGCGAGCCAGATGTGGCCAGCGCTTTGTTTATACATAGAGCGATTTAGATAGGCAAATGATTTCTGTGGCCGCAGAATGTCCTCTGGTGGACTGATGGCTGAAATGGTAGACTCTGTCCGATAATCACACCGCACAATGGAAGGAAACAATTCATGAAAAGTGCCCGTATCTGTGGCGCATGGCTACTGTTGTTGTGCGGGACTACGATTGCCACTGCACAAAAATTCTCTGCAGATCCATTTGAGAACAACGATGGCTATGTGAACCTTCTGGCAGGCGGCAATCTCGGCGGCGGCGTGGCCGGTGGCTCCTTGACGGCCACGGGCAGCAGTAGTTCTTCTTCCATCTCTGTATCTGGTCTGACCACGGCAGCCGGCTTTGCCGGTGGCGTAGAAGCAGGTTGGTATAAAAGCATCTTCGGCGCGGAGATTGAGGATTTGCTGGCCAGAGATGGGCTGGCTTCCAGCCAAGTTGTCTTCAGCGGTAGTTCCATCGGGGGAAGCGTGAGCGGCACATTCGATCAGTTCAAAGCCACGCAGAATTTCCTGTTGTTCAACGGTCTGCTGCGCTATTACAGGCAGGCCACATCCTGGGGGCTGTGGTATCCATACACTGGCGCTGGGCTTGGCTTCGTTTCCGGATCCGTCAGCAATGCCACCACCGGAGCCACTGGCTATTCGCTCCAAACCAGTCCTGCGGGTGACATCAAGTTTGGCGTCACCGGTACTTGGGATAACGGCTTCGGCCTCTCGGCTGAGTATCAGCTTCTCATCTCGGGCTACAGCATGGTTCTGCCACCAACCACATACTCTGGCGCAACCAGTACCGCGACCCTGTCCGGCACGGCCATCAATTCCGTATTGAATGTTGGCCTCAGCTATCACTTCCATCTGTAAACTCTGCGCTTGGGCGGTTGGCCGCCCAAGCTACGGAAACTCTCCTCCCCAGATACCGGTAGACGTGGCGCAGGGCGTGCAATCCTACTATGCTGGCAGTACAGCGCAGAGACGCCTGCCCCAGCCATGTCGCAAGCCGAACGTGAATTCGTTCTCTATCGCACTCCCGCGCGGGGGCCTTGGCAAAGGAACGCTTCTCCTACCGATAAGCGCATCCTCATCACCGGCGCAGGCGGATGGATTGGCTCCGCCTTGGCGCTGGCGCTCTGCGCCGGACCACGGGAGACCCTGCCCCAGCATCTCGTACTGCTGGAC
>DAHUZD010000415.1 GCA_027306745.1 Acidobacteriaceae bacterium | reverse complement strand
CGCGCCGGACTGCCCATTCTTTCTTCATTGGAGTTGCTCTCCAAGCGCCAAAAGAATCCCTCCTTCCGCGCACAGTTGGAGGATGTGGCCGTACGCGTGCGCACCGGCCAGGCCCTGTCGGCGGCCTTTGAGGCTCAGGGCAACTTTCCTGTCATCTTCAACACCACGCTGCTGGCGGGTGAGCGCTCTGGCAATCTTGAAGAGGTGCTGGGGCGCTATTTGGCCTTTCAGCGCATCTCGCTCACCTTTCGCAAAAAGATGATCGCCTCGCTGGTCTATCCCGTGCTGCTCATCGTGATGGTCACCGTGCTGCTGATCTTTTTGATCTCCTTCGTCGTGCCGCGCTTTGCCGCGCTCTATGACCAGATCGGAACCAAGCTGCCGACCATCACCATTCTGATGCTCGCCGTCGGCAACCACATCCAGACTTACTTGCCGTATGGCCTACTGGCCTTGGCCGCAGGGGGCTTCGCTCTCTTTCGCTGGAGCAAGTCTGAAAGTGGAGCCAACGCCATGGATTCCGTGCGCGTGCACCTGCCCATCTTCGGCAGCATCTGGCTGAAATATCAGGTGGCGCTGTTTTCGCGTACGCTCTCCACGTTGCTTACGGGCGGTCTGCCGCCGGTGCCCTCGCTGGAGACCGCGGCGCGCTCCATCGGCAGCCGCAGAGTCACGCAGGCCGTCTTGAAGTCCGTCGTCAGCGTGCGCGAAGGCAAAGGCCTGGCCCGCAGTCTGGAGAAAACCAACATCTTCCCAGAGCTGGCCGTGGAAATGATCGAAGTGGGCGAATCCACTGGGGCACTGCCGGGAATGCTCAACTCCGTGGCAGAATTCTATGAAGAGGACGTGCAGACCGCCCTCACCGCGGCTCTGGCGCTTATCGAGCCGGCGATTTTGATCGTTATGGGCACCATCGTCGTCACGATTTTGATCGCGCTATATCTGCCGATCTTCAATCTGGGCGCGGGCAGCTTTGGCAAGTAAGGAGGCAACAGCATGGCCGATCCGGTCGTAATGCCCGTCAGCAGAAACGGAGCCACGGATGAAGTGAGCCAGGCCAAAATGCTGGCCCAGCGCTATCGCTCTGAATATGTCGATCTGCGCAACTTTCGCATTCAGCATGACCTGTTGCGCACCGTGCCGGTCGACATCATGTTCCGCTACAACTTCGTCCCGCTGGAGCAGCAGGCCGACCGGCTGGTCATTGCCGTCAGCGACCCCAGCCGCCTCATGGTGCTCGACGAGATCGCCGGCCTGCTGGGTCAGCGCCTCAGCGTCCGCGTCGCCACGCTGAGCCAGATCACCGACCTGCTGAAAAAAACCGAGCAGTCGCAGCGCGTGCTCGACGAAGCCAGCGAAGGCCTCACCTTTGACGTTCTCTCCTCTGAAGACAACCCGGACGAGAACATCTCCATTGAAAAGCTGACCTCAGAAGAGGACATCAGCCCCATCATCCGTTTGGTGGACACCACCATCTTCACGGCGCTCGAGCGGCGCGCCAGTGACATTCACATTGAAACCTACGACGACAGCCTGCACGTGAAGTACCGCATTGACGGCGTACTGCAACCGGCTATGGCGCCCATCGCCCGCGAACATCACCAGACCATCCTGTCGCGCATCAAGGTCATGAGCGAACTCGACATTGCCGAGCGCCGCGTTCCGCAGGACGGGCGTTTCCGTGTGCGCTACAAGGGCCGCCTGATTGACTTCCGCGTCTCCATCATGCCCACCGTGCATGGAGAAAACGCCGTGCTCCGCGTGCTCGACAAAGAGTCGATGAGCGAAAAGTTCACCAAGCTCACGCTGGAGGTCGTCGGCTTTGCCGAAGAAGATCTGCGCCGCTTCCGCTCCTACATCCGCGAACCCTACGGCATGGTGCTGGTCACCGGCCCCACCGGCTCCGGCAAAACCACCACGCTTTACGCCGCGCTCAATGAGATCAAAAGCGACGAAGACAAGATCATCACCATTGAAGACCCAGTTGAGTACCAGATCCGCGGCATCACACAGATTCCCGTCAACGAGAAAAAAGGCCTCACCTTCGCGCGCGGCCTGCGTTCGATTCTGCGCCACGATCCAGACAAGATTCTTGTCGGCGAAATCCGCGACCAGGAGACAGCGCAGATCGCCATCAACTCTGCGCTCACCGGCCACCTGGTCTTTACCACCGTGCACGCCAACAACGTGGTCGACGTCATCGGACGCTTCCTGAACATGGGTGTCGAGGCTTACAACTTTGTCTCCGCACTCAACTGTATTCTGGCCCAGCGGCTGGTGCGCACCATCTGCGAACATTGCAAGCGCGAGGTGCACCATGATGAGGAAGTGCTTCGCACTTCTGGCATGAATCCCAAAGAGTGGTCCGATTGCACCTTTTATGAGGGCACGGGCTGCATCGAATGCGGAGGCACCGGCTACCGCGGGCGCACTGCCATTCACGAACTTTTGGAGCTGAATGACGTGATCCGCGAGATGATTCTGGAGCGCAAGCCCAGTTCGGAAATCCGCAAAATGGCCCGCGACCAGGGTATGAGCTTTTTGCGCGAGTCGGCCTTGCAGCGCGTGCGCCTAGGCCTGACCACCCTGCGCGAAATCAACAAAGTGACCTTTATCGAAGCGACGCGGTAAGCTAGAGCAGGCGCAAAACTACCGCGCCGGAAGATCCCCAAACGATGCGCTTGATCCCATCGGCATTGCAAACCTCGGTACGGCCCCGTTTGGCCTGCGCCCTCACGACTGAGGCCGTCTTTGCGGCGCACTCGGCCTCGCCGGGCGCTCCCTTGCAGGCTGCGGTCTGCCACGCTCTGCCTGCGGGCGCTATCGCTCCTGCAGGCAAGGCGCCCATCTTTCCGGGCCACGCCTTGGTTGAGGAGTTGCAATCTCTCCGGGCACTACATCGGGTCGTCGGCAAGAGCCGCTCCCGGCAGATTACGCTCGTCGTGCCGGACATCTGCGTGCGCGTTCTGGTGCTGGACTTTGAAGTGTTGCCTGCCAAGGCCAGTGAAGCTTTGCCGCTCGTCCGTTTTCGCTTGAGAAAAATGCTGCCCTTTGACGCCGATGCCGCCGCCGTTTCCTATCAGGTGCTGCACTCTGGCAAGGCTGATGCCGGTGAGCCTGTGCGTGTGCTGGTCGCGGCTGCGCAGGCGGAGCTGCGCGAGGAACTGGAGTCGCTGGTGCGAGGCGCAGGCTTTGAACCCGGCGCGATTTTGCCCGCCACGCTGGCCGCGCTGGCCGCCGTGCCAGAGGATGGTGCGCATCTGCTGGTGCACACCGGCCAGCAATCCGTCACCACCGCCATCACGCGCGGCAGTAATCTTCTGCTTTATCGCACCATCGAGCGGACTCTCCCCGTCAGTGCTGCAACGGAGGAGGAATTCGCGCCGCGCGACTTTGTTCCGCCCACGCAGGCAGACGATCAGGTGCAGGCGATTTTGATGGCAGCGGCCTACTGTGAGGACACATTGGGCCGCATGCCCGATCATGTGCTGGTGGCCG
>DAHUZD010000379.1 GCA_027306745.1 Acidobacteriaceae bacterium | reverse complement strand
GTATTTTTAGGTGGAGAGACCGGACCGTTGCATTTGGCTGCCGCGTTGCAGCGTCCGGTGGTGGGCATTTATGGGCCGACCGATCCTGAGCGCAACGGGCCGTTCGCAACGCGTGCGCGTGTACTGCGGCACCCGGAAAGCCAGCGGAACCATGCACGACACAAACAACCGGAGGCAGGATTGTTGACCATTACCGTGGAGGATGCCGTGCAAGCTATCCGGCAGATATTGCAGGAGGCCAGCGCATGAGCGAGCAACAGCAGCCTGCGTTGTGGCGGCAGATTGCGCGGCGGATCCGCGTGCCATTGGGGTTCTTGTTTGCTGGGATATATTTTTGGATTGCACGGCCCACCGCGCATTCCTTGGCGGCCAGCTTACTGCTGGTGCTGCCGGGCTTGGCGCTGCGCGCTGCTGCCTCTGGACACGTCAAAAAAAATGAGGAGCTAACCACGTCGGGACCCTATGCCTATACGCGTAATCCACTGTATCTCGGCTCCATGCTGATTGCCTTTGGCTTTGCGCTGGCCTCGCGTAGTTGGATCGTGGCGGCGGCACTGGCCGTGCTGTTCTCCATTATTTACATGCCGACGATTTTCAGTGAAGAAGAATTCTTGCGTAAACGTTTCGTGGCGTTTGATGACTACGCGCGCCGCGTGCCGCGACTGCTGCCGTATCGCTGGCCGTGGGCTAGCTCTGACACCGCGCCGGGAAGTTTTTCGTGGGTGCTATACCTCGCTCACCGCGAGTACAATGCTTCATTAGGCACGTTGCTGTTATATTTCGCTCTGATTGTGCGCATGGTGTTGCATCGCTAAGCCGAGCCGCATGGGAGCGCCGGGTGGTACTTCTGCCAAACCGAAGTGAAGTCGCTGTACGTTGTTTGCTGGCAAGCCTTGTCTGCCTGTTTATCGCGCCGCGCATGGTTGCGCAAGCGGGAACGGGCCTGCCCACTTTGCCGCAACCGCAAACCGCTTTTTCTGCACAAGAGAGCCTGCAGTACAGTGTGGATTGGCGCGTATTCCCTGCTGGGACGGCCAGCTTCCATCTGCAAACGCAAGATGGAAAAGTGCATGTGCACGCCACGGCGAACTCCGTGGGGGCGGTGGCGCTTTTGTTTCCAGTGGCCGACCAATATGACAGCGTTCTTGACCCCTCCACGGGTTGCACACTGCTCTACTCAAAGAAAATCCACGAGGGGTTCCGCCGCGTTGATGGCACGCTGACGATGGATGCCGCGCAGCACGAACAGCGGCTGAGCGAAAAAAATCTGAACAATGGAACGGTGCGCCAGCTCAACGGGCCGCTGCCCGTCTGCTCGACGGATGTGCTTTCTGGAATTTTTTATCTGGCTACGCAACCCTTGCCTGTCGGTGGCGCTGTGCGCTTTCCCCTGGCGGATGCGGGCCGCGTTGTTGCGGTAACGGCCAGGGTGCAGGCGCGTGAGCAAATCACAACGCCAGCAGGAACCTTTGCCACCGTGCGCGTGCAGCCCACGGCAGATACGGGCGTGGTAAAAAACCGCGGCGCGATTTGGATTTGGTACACGGACGATGTGCGCCACATTCCTGTGCAGGTGCGGGCGTATCTGTTTTGGGGAACGCTGACGCTGCGCCTGACGCACCTGTCCAAACAGTAGCGCATTTCACGGCAACCGCTTCAGCGCGGCAAGGCGTGCACGGATTTTCCATCCAGAAAAAATGTGCTCAATCCCAACGTATCTGTGCGGTAAACGCGCACCTGCATGGCTGCCAGCGCATCCAGAACCGGAATGCAGGGATGCCCGAAGGGATTGTTTCTGCCGTCGGAGATGACAGCATAGCGGGGAGAAACCGCTGCCAGAAATGCGGGCGTGGTGGATGTGCAACTACCATGATGCCCCACTTTCAATAGAGATGCGGGCTGCAAATCGTCTGCAACCATGCGGGCTTCGGTACGCGCCTGTGCATCGCCTTCGAGCAGAGCAGAAGTGGCTCCATCGGTCATGCGAAGTACGAGAGAATCGTCATTCGACGGTTGCTTGCCGGGCTGATATCCCGGAGCGGGCGCAAGCACGCTGACCTGCGTGCTTCCAAAATCGAAGGACTCTCCAGCGTGCCAGGGTTCCACCTGCGCTCCCGCCGCGCGCGCATCTGCGAGCAACGCGAGATAGGCAGGCACCAGCGGATTGTTGCCAACCCACAAGGCATGCGGGTGAAAGTTCGCCAGCACGGCAGGCATGCCGCCCATGTGGTCGCTGTGCGCGTGCGTCAGGGCTACCGCATCCAGCGAACGGATGCCGCGTGTCCACAGATATTGCGAGACCACATCCTCGCCCACATCAAAGCTGCCATCTTCGACATGAACGGGGCCGATGGGTCCGCCCGCGTCCATCAAAAGTGTGTGGCCGTCTGGCGTTACAACAAAGATGGAGTCACCCTGGCCCACGTCGATCGCCGTCACTTCCAGCACGCCCGGATGCAAGGCTGGGCGTTGCGGCCAGACCACGCAGGCCGATCCTACGCAGATTGTTGCCAGCGCGCACCAGCGCCAGAAGGGATTGGCGCGCACCATCCAGAGCGCTGAGGTCCACGTGGCTGCGAAGAACAGCATGGTCCACAAGTGTGGATCGGGCGTGCGTATGCCGGTGACGGCCATTTTGCCGAACAGGGCGATGAGTCCGGTGATGCCATGCAGCAGCAGCGCGGTGAGGGACGCCGCAGGCAAGGCGAGAAGCGGATGTACACAGCCCAGAAAAAATGTGAGCAATGCACACGGCAACAACACCGCAAGCAGCGGCAGCCCTAGAAGATTGGCTGGCAGCGCCAGCAGCGTGATGCGGTGGAAGTCAACGGCCATGGGCAGCATCATGGCCAACTCAACAATGAAAGAGACCAGCAGAGCCTCCAGCGCGCGCAGCAGCCAGCGCAACGAGACGACGGGGAGTGCAGTTGCCCATTGTGCTGGCAGCAACGGGCGGAGATGCTCACTGAGCAGACGCAGGCTGACGCGCAATTGCGTGACGCGTGCGGGCAGGTGTGGGTCCAGCGCCAGCAGGCGGATGGTGCGCAAGCCGCGCAGATAGGGCGCCAGTGTTGACTCCAGCAGCGGAGCGGCCACGCCAGCGATGGCCAGGACGGCCAGCAGTGTCATTTGAAAGCTGGAGTCAAAAAGCGCACGGGGCGTGAGCACAAGAATACTGAGCGCCGCAATAGCGATGGCGTTTATCGCGGTGCGTTCGCGATAAAGAATGCGGCAGATGAGATAGACGGCGCTGAGCCAGAGTGCACGTTGCACGGGCGGAGCAAAGCCCGTCAGCAGCGCGTAGGGCAGCGCCAGAGTGAGCGCAATCGCCGAAGCGCCCACTT